>JAGLYT010000167.1 GCA_023132075.1 bacterium | reverse complement strand
TGTAAATAAAAGCAATTCCTATAAAGAAGCAAAAGAATTTCAAATTAAATACGAAATTTCGCTTACTCCGGAGGAAAGATTAGATACATTACAATATTTAAGAGAACAATTCTATAAAATCAGAAATATTAAACCAAAAAAAATGGATAAAAGTAAAGTTACTTTTATTAAAAAAAACTGAGATAAGAAATGCGATTAGAGAAAGATTTTGAAGATTTCATAAAGGGATTAAATAAAAATAAAGTTAAATATTGTATTGTTGGAGCATATGCTGTTGTATTTCACGGGTTAACGAGGTATACAGGAGATATGGATGTTTTTGTTGAGTCCACATTAGAAAACAGTATAAAAATTCGGCAAGCACTTATAGATTTTGAAGCTAGTATTTCGGGGCTTGAATCTAATTATTTCAGTAAAACAGGTAATTTTTTTCAAATAGGCGTTCCTCCTGTTATGATTCATATATTAACAAAATTAGGTGACACAAGTTTTAATGAGGTTTGGAATAATAAAATTAAAACCAAATATGGTTCCCAGAAAACATATTTTATTGGTATAAATGAGCTTATAAAAGTGAAGCAACTGGCTAATCGGGCAATTGATAAAGAAGACCTGAAATATCTTTTAAGAGTTGTGCAGAAGAAACAAGATTAAATGTATAGTAATAGAGTAATTAGGAATGGTCATATTTATTTTTTAGGAAGCGAAAAGTTTGTGGCAAAACTTTTAGATTATTTAAATAAATAGGGGCATTTCCTTTTTTTATCTGAAAAACCATTTTTAAAACATATAACAGCCTATCAATGTCAAAAGATAAGAAACATATTTTTTTCTATAAAAACTTTCTACAAAAAACTATCCATAATAACCAATTTTTCTGTTGAAAAATCCTGATTTAATTTGCTATGCTTGATAGCAGATTGGAAATAGGGGTATTAAATTAAGGTGTTAAAAAAAAAGGAGGAGAAAATAGTGAATGTAAAAAAAATTTTAATTTCCGGGGCAATTATATGGTTTGTCAATTCATTGTTTGGCTGGTTGACTTGTGGTTGGCTTTTTAATTGGGTGTATAGAGTACCACCCAATATATGGAAAGACCCAACAACAATGATGAGTGCAGGTAACATGATGGGCATGAATTTAAGTGGAATTATTAGTGCAATGTTATTTGCTCTGGTCTATGCAGTACTTTATAAAGGAATTCCGGGTAAAGGGGCAAAAAAGGGAATGACCTATGGACTACTTATGTGGTTAGTAGGAGCGTTTTCAGGGATAATGTCAATGCCATTCTATATGACCATTGCTATAGCAGTCGTTGTGTATTGGATAATTCAGGCCTTGATAATGAGTTTGATTAACGGTGCAATAGTGGGAACTATTTATGTGGATAAACAGTTAAGTATTAGGGATAAATATTTAGCAGGAGAGGTAATGTCAAAGGATTAATGAAAGAAACGATAAATAATTTCCCCCTCTGAAAAAGGGGGGGGGTAGGAAAATTTAAGGAGGAAAAGATGAAAAACCTCTGGAGATATAGTATTTTTGGGGTGCTTTTATTAGTGTTACTTAACGGGGTAGGTTTTACTGCCGGGAATATAAAAGAAGCGGATAAATTATTTCATAAAGGAACGTTTCAGGAGGCTTTGAAGGAATATGAATTAATATTTAAAGAAACAAAAAATGTTGAAATTCGCTGGAAAGCGTTTTTTAGAGTTTGTGAATCTTTGACTCATCTTTTTCGCTACGGAGCAGCAGCCCAAAAATTAATTTTCACCCCCCTTCCCAAACAAACGGATTATCGTGCGCGTGTTTTAATTCTTAAAGCGGAACTATTCAGAAATTTTTTAAAGCAGTATTCTTCTATTCAAAGAGGAGATGTTATTGACGAAGAAAAGAGCGATGTTTTTCGTCTTACCCCGGAGGAAATAAAAGATAAAATCAGAAAGGCTTATCGACAGCTCTGGGAATTGCGCAAAGAGTTGGTAAAATTAGATATAAAAAAAGAAGGATATTTCCTGGAAATAAAAGATATTGACCTGGGAATGTATCCCACCCTGTTTGATTATTTGATTTTAAGCTGGACTGATTTCTTATTAACTACGGAAGCTTCCGGCTATATAGGAAAAAACGAAAAAAATGTAAGACCGGAAGCAAAATTATTGTTGGTGGATAAATTTAAGAAAAAGATAAAATTTAGTGATTCTCCGGCGTTATTAACTGCGGAGCTTATGGAGTCATCCGGTCTTTTTGTTTCCCGCGAACGACTGGAAGCCAATGAGCGGTGGAAAATAAAACGTGTTTTATTACCGTTGAAGTATACTAATTTATTTGATTTGAGAAATTTAGCCGGGGATAAGACGGTATATGATGTTCAGGATCTAAACGTATGCCGAAAGCGTACGAAGGAAATATTACTTACCTGGATGGATAATTTTAAAACCAAAGAAGCTAAGGCGGAGGCAGGTTATCAGACAGCTAAAATACTAAATGATGACAAGGAATATTTAGCGGCGGTAAAATTGTGCGAAAGAATAGAAGAGAAATTTCCTCATACTTATGCCAGTCGCTGTGCAGCGTCTTTACGGGCAGGAATTCAGATGCCTACCCTTAACCTGCAGGTAAAAATGGTGATGCCTTCGGCAGAAAAAGCATTTACTGTTACCACCAGAAATCTGGAAAAAGTATATTTTCGGGTTTATAAAATAGATCCTTATGGGCTTAAAGAGGAAGATGGTTATTTTCGCGGGAGATTTAATGGCTGGTCCGGTTTACTTAATTATCCGGACAGGAAATGGCTGAAAGAACATTTCCTTCCGGAAGTTAGTCCTTATAAAGAATGGAAAATAGAAGGAAACGAAAAAGGAGATTTTAATACCTTTACTCAGGTGGCAAATGCTCCGGCATTAAAATCAGGGGTTTACCTGGTTTTAGCCTGTGGAGATAAATCCTTTAAGGTGGGCAGTTCCCTGCTGCGGGCTTGTTTTTTTAATGTTACGAGCCTTGTTTTAATCGGTACATCCGGATTTAATACTGAAACCGAGGATGCTTATTATCGGTATATGGATGATCATGGCCGGAAAGAGATAACCGACAAAGGTTTTCGTTTTTATGCCCTGGAAGCAAAAACAGGAAAACCGGCAGATAGTGCTAATTTGGATATTTATACCTATTCATCCTATCGATCAGAGAAAAGAACTTTTAAATTAACTACTGATAAAACAGGAAGGGCTGCTTTATCCTTGCCGGTAAGAGTAGCACCCAATAATTATAATTATTATTACATTGACCCATTAGCAAAATGGGGTAAATCCTTTTCTTTTTGGAGGAACAATCAATATCTTAATTATTATTCGCCCAACCCTATACTTCTTTTTGTAGAAACTGATCGTCCTATTTATCGCCCCGGGGATGAAGTCAAGGTAAAAGTAATAGTGGTAAGGAGAAGACAGGAAGGATTTAAGGCTTTAAGCAAAGCAGCAGAGGTAACTTTTTATGTGTCTGATTCTAATGGGAAGAAATTTTTTACAAAAAAAGTTAATCTTAATGAATTTGGTAGTGCTGATATTAGTTTTAAAATACCCACCGGCCGCCTATTGGGGAGATATAACATTAATGTTCAGGGGACAGATGGTCGTTTTACTAATAATAAAACTATTGGTTTTTCTGTAGAGGAGTACAAGCGGCCTGAGTTTGAGATTGTACTTAAAGAAGCAAAAGAACCCTGGAAATATAACCAACCGGTAAAAATTCATGGACGAGCGACATATTATTTCGGCGGGCCCGTACCTGATGCATCGATTAAATACCGCATTAAACGACAGGTTTATATCCCCTGGTTTTATCGGTATTGGTTTAGAGGGAGTTATTCGGCTAATGAGGAGGAGATAGCCGGAGGTGAATTAAAGTCTGATGCAGAAGGAAATTTTATAATTGATTTTATTCCTATGCAGCCATCTCAAACAAGATATGCGGGCAGTATTCCGGATATAGCCCGGTTTTTAATAGAAGTAGAAGGCCGTGATTCCGGAGGCCGTACTATTTCTGAGCAACAGTCTTATCAAGCCGGAAAGAATGCTATTTATTTGGTGCTTGAGCCAAAGAAGGGATTTTATTTAACTAAAGAAAACGTATCTATCCAATCAAAGCGTTTGACTATTAATGAT
>JAGLYT010000166.1 GCA_023132075.1 bacterium | reverse complement strand
TGGAAGAAATGAACTCGAAAGAATTAAAAAAATATATTTTAAAACTTGAAAAGACCGGCATACCTGCTCATCGGGAATTAATGCAACTGCATTTAAATATTGCCTTTCCATTTTCTAACCTGGTTATGATTTTTTTAGGAATTCCTTTCGCTATTATTAACCCCCGTAGTGGGAAAATAATGGGGTTTTCCATTAGTTTTTTTACCAGTTTTCTCTATTGGGGAATGTTGTCCATGGGTACGGCTATGGGAGAAAACCAAATTATCCCCCCATTACCCGGCGCCTGGATGGCAAATATCTTCTTTATTTCGTTAGGATTATTTTTATTAATTAAAGTTAAGAAATAAAAGCAGGGGATGGGCTTACCCCATCCCGTTTATTAATAATCAAAATGCCATGAATATGATTGGGCATTATTCGGTTTTATTAGTTAAAGTTAAGAAATCAAATCAGCAACCAAATCGCCTACCTGGCTAGTAGTCAATCCCATTTTCCCTGCTGCCATATTTTTTATCTTCCCGCAGGTTAATGCTTTTTTTATTGCCTCATCAATCAATTTTGCCCCTTCTTCCTCCCCGATATTCTCCAGCATCATACCGGCTGCGGCAATAGCGGCCAAAGGATTAATCATATTTTTACCTTCATATTTAGGAGCTGAGCCGTGTATGGGTTCAAACATAGAAACTCCTTCCGGATTTATATTACCGCCTGCGGCTATTCCCAGTCCTCCCTGAACTACTGCCCCTAAATCAGTTATAATATCCCCAAACATATTGCAGGTAACAATAGTATCAAACCATTCAGGATTCTTTACAAACCACATACAGCAAGCATCCACAAAAGCATGGTCTTTTTCTACGCCTTTATATTCTTCACCTACTTCATCAAAAGCCCTTTGCCATAAATCATGGCCATAGGTTAATACATTAGCTTTGTCTACTAACGTCAATTTTTTTCTTTTTCTCTTTTGAGCCAACTTAAAAGCAAAGCGAACACATCTTTCTACTCCATGTCTTGTATTAATATCCTCTTGAATAGCTACTTCCTGAGCAGTTCCTTTCTTGAAAACTCCTCCCATCCCACAATAAGCACCTTCCGTATTTTCCCTTACTACCATAAAATTAATATCTTTTGGTTCTTTATCTTTTATCGGTGTCCAAACCCCGGGATAAAGAACTACCGGACGCAAATTTATATATTGATCAAGTGCAAATCTTAATTTTAATAAAAGACCCTTTTCCAAAACGCCTGTTTTTACTTTGGGATGACCTACTGCACCCAAATAAATAACATCTAATTTCCTAAATTCTTCTATCGCCGAATCGGGTAAAATCTCTCCTGTTTTTAAATATCTCTCCGCTCCAAAATCGTAATGAACCAGTTCATAATCAAATTTTACTTTCTTTGATACAGTTTCTAAAACCTTCAATCCCTCTTTAACAATTTCCGGTCCTACTCCATCACCAGGTAATACACCAATTTTATACATCCTTCGCTCCTTTTAATTTAAAATTTTGAAATTAGAAATTAAATTTACAGGTTTCCTTAAATAAACCACCTGTTTATTATTCCGTTTTCTTTTTCACATATTCAATCAAACCGCCTACTTTCATTAATTCCTGCATAAAAGAAGGAAACGGTTGTATTTTGTAAAGACTTTTTTTAGTCAAATTCTTAATCGTTCCTTTTTCTAAATCCACTAATATCTCATCTCCTGTTTGGGCATCTTTTACTGCTTGTTTACTTTCCACAATAGGCAAACCAATATTTATAGCATTCCTATAAAATATACGCGCAAAAGTTTCTGCAATAACGCAGGAAATACCACACTCCTTTATAGCTAAAGGAGCATGCTCCCGTGAAGAACCACATCCAAAATTTTTCCCGGCAACAATAATGTCCCCGGTAGAAACCCGATGAATAAAATCCTCATCTAATCCCTCTAAACAATGTTTGGCTAATTCTACCACATCGGAAGTATTTAGAAATCTAGCCGGAATAATTTCATCCGTATTAATGTTAACTCCGTATTTATGAATCTTACCTTGAAATCGCATTTTACTTTCCCCATATGATTTCATTATTTTTCCCCTTTATTTTTTTACAAAACATAATTAATTTTATGCTTTATTTTTAATTCTTTTATTTAAACAAAAGAAATAATCTGGAATAAATCATTTTTCATCTTTTTTTTGAAAAAACATCAATGTAACTTTTTCCCTATTAATACTTATAAACTCTACGCTATCAAACAACTGATTATTTTTTAAAGAATAAATTTTTGCTTCGGTCATAGGAAAAAAACCTTTATTTATATCCATAACATTAATAAAATCCAATAATCGCTGCTCAAAATGCAAATGAATCGTCCCCTCTATTCGATAATCATCTAAAAAAACTATTACTTTCCGTTCTTCCGTTGTAGTTATAGACACTTTTTCCTCCTTAAATAAAACGATTTTAAACTTATACAAAATAAGAAAAATATCATTACCCGACCTCCTGATCAAGTCAGAGGGTACAATCCAAACCCATTGATTTTACTGGATTCCCGTGCCAAGCAGGAGGGAATGACAAAAAGTCTAATTTGTTTACAATTCATCCGGACTAACTATTTTACCGGCAATAGCCGATGCAGCTGCTATCGCAGGATTAGACAAATATACTTCACTGCGCAAATGCCCCATTCTCCCCGAAAAATTACGATTAGTAGTAGCAATTGCTCTCTCCCCTTCTGCCAATACTCCCATATGTCCTCCTAAGCAAGGCCCACAGGTAGGAGTAGAAACGGCCGCTCCCGCATTTATAAATATATTAATCAAACCTTCCTTTATTGCCTGTTTGTAAATATTTTGTGTTGCCGGAAAAACAATTAATCTCACATAAGAATGCACTTTTTTCCTCTTAAGAACCTGAGCAGCAATTCTTAAGTCTTCTATCCGTCCATTAGTACACGAACCAATTACTGCCTGATCAATAAAAACTTCCCCCACTTCACTTATTGGCCGGGTATTAGAAGGCAAATTAGGAAACGCTACCTGAGGCTCTATTTTAGAACAATTATATTCATATATTTCTTTATATTTTGCATCTTTATCCCCGTTAAATATTTCATAAGGCCTTTCTGCCCTGGCTTCTATATATTCAATAGTAGTGTCATCCGGCTGAATAACCCCATTTTTTCCTCCTGCTTCTATGGCCATATTACACATAGTCATTCTATCAGCCATAGAAATATTTTTTATTACTTCCCCGGAAAACTCCATAGCATGATATAAGGCACCATCTACCCCAATGTCACCTATCGTATACAAAATTAAATCTTTTCCCGATACCCATTTTTTCAATTTTCCCTTATAGATAAATTTAATTGTTTCTGGTATTCTAAACCAACATTTACCGGTAACCATTGCCGCAGCAAAATCAGTAGAACCAACCCCTGTGGAAAAAGCTCCTAATGCACCGTAAGTACAAGTGTGAGAATCGGCACCTATCACTACATCCCCCGGCAAAACAATTCCTTTTTCAGGTAAAAGAGCATGTTCAATCCCTCCTCTCCCTACTTCATAATAATGCTCAATTTTTTGCTCGTAAACAAAAGAACGCAACATTTTACATTGCTCAGCGGATTCTATATCTTTATTAGGAGTAAAATGATCCGGAACTAAAACAATTTTCTTAGAATCAAAAACTTTTTTAGCTTTAAGTTTTTTAAATTGTTTTATTGCCAGAGGAGCAGTAATATCATTAGCTAAAGCAATGTCCACCTTTGATTGAATTAATTCCCCCGGCTGTACACTCTTTTTGCCACAATGAGCAGCAAGTATTTTTTCTGTTATTGTCATCCCCATATCTATTTTCCTCTTCCTTTACAAATTAAAATTCTGTTTTTTTTTCTCAACCGTCTTTTCAACCTATAAATACAATTGTCATAAATAGTCATAAAAGACAAACAAATCCTAAATCCGCCTTACTGACTGACGAGACAGGCAAACCAAAAATAATAAATTCAAAACAAAAAAAATAACTGCCTTTTTCTTTAACTTTGTGCCTCTGTGCCCGTTTTTTATCTTTTAACTTATAACCCATAACTGTAGTTTCTGTCTATGGACTATCGACTGCTAAAGCAGAGCAACAGCCTGTCCGCCAATTTTTAAGGCGGGAACGGGGAAAATAAAGGCAAAAAATATTTCTCTCTAGACGCATAATTTTAC
>JAGLYT010000165.1 GCA_023132075.1 bacterium | reverse complement strand
AAAGATATTGCATTTGAATTTGGATCTTGGTTAAGTCCGGAATTCAAACTATATCTTATTACTGAATTTCAAAAATTAAAAGCAGAAGAGAATAAAACAAGACATCTTCAATGGGATTTACAAAGAACTCTGGCGAAGATCAATTATCATATCCATACTGATGCAATAAAAGAAAATTTGATCCCACCAAAAATCTCAAAAGACTTGACAAATATACTGGGATAAATGTATATTATTACTAGATAGTAATTTATATTGATTATTAGGTGGTTATGAAACACACAATATTATCACAATTCGATGCTAAAATGTTAGAAGAAACCATTGTCCGGTATGGACGGATAGTTACTTTTGACCAGCTTAAGCAGATTTTCAAAAGTAAGTATAGCGTTGGTGAGACTAAAAACCGTGTATCGGCGTTGGCAAAAACCGGATGGTTGGTCAGAATTAAGAAAGGGCTATATGTAATAATCACGGATTTGGGTAGTTTGGCGGTAAATGATATTTCTCTATATGTTATAGCCGGTGCTTTAAACAGGAATTCCTATATATCTTTTGAAAATGCTTTGCAATATCATGGTATGTTTGATCAGATGCTGACCACTGTTGGGGCAGTAACCTCTGAAAGGGCACGCAAGTATATTTTCAAGGACGCGGAAATCAGGTTTTTTAAGATAAAACGAAAATTATATTTTGGTTTTGTGCAGGAAAGAGCGGATATAGGACTGGTAAATATTGCCTGTAAGGAAAAAGTGATTCTGGACATTCTTTATTTTCGCTCCAATGCTTATTATGCCGGATTGGTCTGGGAAAAATTGAAAGAATACAAAAGCGAATTCGATTTTGATCTGCTTAAAAACTATGCCGGGAAATTTAATCTGGATGTTATCCGGCAAATAGGTTTTTTTCTGGATAGGCTGGGGGTTGATACCGGTGATCTGGCAAAATTGATCAAAGGTAAATCAAGTTATAGCCGGATGACCAAAGATGCCGGAGATTTTAACTCTAAATGGAGAATTTATTTTGACCGTAGCCTTATTAGGTAAATCTGATTTAAGTATTCTAAATAAACGAAATCTGTGTTACAAATTAGCTGATGCTGAGAAGGATTATCTGTTGGCGGTGGTCTGTAAGCTTATTTATGAGTCGCCTTTACGAAACAAATTAGTATTTAAAGGAGGGACTGCTATTCATCATTGTTATTTGCCACAGACTCGGTTCTCCGAAGATTTGGATTTCACTTCTTTGGACAGGGCCATAACTTTAAATGAAGTAAAAGCGGTTTTGAAAGCAGAAGACTTTTTGGAAATAAAGAAGGAGTATTTGAGCGAAGCGACTATTAAAATAGAACGTTTGAAATATAATGGGCCTTTAGGTCTGCCCAATTCTCTAAAGGTTGAAATTGATTATATGCAAAATGTGGTTTTGCCGGCAAGGGAGAAGATTTACCATAATGCATGGGGACTTAAAATCAGGGTAAGAGCGATGGATATAAAAGAAATTTGTGCGGAGAAAATCAGGGCTGCTAGCGAAAGAGCCAGATATAGAGATTTTTATGATTTGTTTTTATTATTGAATAAGTTCAGTTTTAATCTTTCTGAAATTAAAGAGTTGATTAAACAAAAAGAGATTAGAAAACCTATCACTGCGAAAGCAATGCTAAATAATTGGAAAATCGCTCGAGAAGAGAAGAGAGCTGAATTGGGCAGAATATATTATGCTCAATATATCGCGGAATCTGATATGGCGGTTATGATAAAGAAGCTTTGGGATTAGGGGACGACAGGAAAAAGAAAGTAAGAGAAGCGAGGACTGTATTAGTTTGTTTAGCGAGTAAATATTTAAAGGAAACAGGGGATAAACCTGCGGATTTGTCTAAGGCGGAAAAATAGAAAAAAATGGCAGATGCGGAGTGGAGTGAAGTTTTACAGGAATGATTGATTTAAAAAAGAATGCCTCGTAAGTCAATTAGATTCAGTACAAGTTTATGAGGCAGCTATAATAAGAAAATGAGGGGTAGAAATGGAGTATTTAGTTTTATTTTTAGTTAGTTTGTTGGTTTCGTTGTTGCTTACGCCTTTGGTAAGGAAGATAGCGATAAAAAGAGAATTTGTTGATAGGCCGGGGGATGTTTTGAAGATACATAAAGAACCTATTCCTCTTTTGGGAGGGGTGGCTATTTTTATTAGTTTGGTGGCGGGGTTAATTACTGCTAGTTTTTTGTTGGAATCATTTAAGTTTACCGGAATTATAAGTATGATTGTTGCTGCGAGTATAGTTTTTTTTATGGGTTTATGGGATGACTTTAAGGAAGTTAAACCTGTTTATCGGTTTATAGCCCAAATAAGTGCAGGAATTATTCTGGCTTTATCAGGGTATAAAATAGGCTTTGTTAATTATCCGGGTATAAGCGGGGTTCTGGTTGTTTTTTATGTTTTAGGTTCAATAAACAGTATAAATTTATTGGATGGGATAGATGGATTGGCTGCCGGGGTGACCATAATTATTGGATTAGGATTTTTAGCGGCTTTTATTATGCAGGCTAATGTTTTTGGAATAGTTGTATCGCTTATCTTTATTGGGGCGGTATGGGGTTTTTTACCTTATAATTTTCCTAAACCGTTTATATTTATGGGAGATAACGGAAGTACTCTTCTGGGGTTTATCTTGGCTTTTTTAGCCATAAATATTGCTCAGTCTTCTGAATTTAGCTGGTTTATTGCCTCGGTTGTGATTATGGGGGTACCTATCATTGACACAGCAGTAGCAATTGCAAGGAGAATAATAAAGAAACGGCCGATTTTTCAGGGGGATAGAAGTCATATTTATGATTGGTTAATGGATAAAGGGTTGGGTTCGAAAGAAACGGTATTTATTTTTTGCATAGCAGGTTTTGGTTTTGTCGTTATAGGACTGATGTTGGGGATATAAAGACGGTTAAAAGACAGTTGGAAAAAACAGTTTTATTGGTTGAATTGGTTTAAATTGGTTAGTTAAAGACGATTAAAAAGACAGGCACAAGGGTATCAAGGCACAGAAACTACAGTTATAAGTTATTAGTTATGAGTTATGAGTTAACTACAAAAAAACAAAGATAAAAATAAGAACAAAGACAAAAAACAGTCAAACATAGTCAAAAGATGTTGAATGATAAATTTGTTTGTAGTTGCTCAATTTATTGAGCAAAAAGGGTTGGAAGTTGGGAGTTGGGAGTTGGGAGTTGGGAGTTTGAAAAAATAGTCCATAGATAAAAGATAAAAGACAAAGAATGAAATATTAAATCCTAATATCTAAATCCTAAATCCG
Organism: bacterium; assembly: GCA_023132075.1. Lineage (GTDB taxonomy): Bacteria > CBDUZB01 > JAGLHV01 > JAGLHV01 > JAGLHV01 > JAGLHV01. The sequence goes on along the minus strand of JAGLYT010000165.1, from coordinate 946 downwards.
CCTTACTGACTGGCGGACAGAAATCCTTTTTGGATTTCTGGATTCCTGTTTGCACAGGGATGACAATATAAAAACTTAAAAGGAATGTTAATATGAAAAGAGATGGAGTGATTCCGATAAATAAACCGGCCGTTCCGGATTTAAAATGTATGTTAGAAGAATATCAAGAGGTCTTTGATAACGGAATGCTTACCAATCATAAGTATGTAGGAATGTTTGAAGAGCGATTAAAGGAATATTTGGGGGTAAGGAATGTAGTTTGTGTTTCCTGCTGTACTTCAGGGTTAATATTAGTGGCGAAATGTTTGGGGTTGACCGGAGAGGTAATTGTTCCCAGTTTCACTTTTCCTGCTACGGTTCATTCTTTAATCTGGAATAACTTGACACCGGTATTTGTTGATTGTAATCCGGAAACTTTTAATCTGGATGTTGATGAAGTAGAGAAGAAAATTACTAAAAGAACATCAGCGATATTAGGGGTATATATATTTGGTAATCCACCGGAAATGAATAAGTTAGAAAATTTAGCACATAAACATCAGATTAATTTAATATTTGATTCTGCTCACGCTTTAGGTTCTCAGTTTAAAGGAAAATTTGCCGGCAATTTTGGGGATGCTGAGGTATTTAGTTTAGCCCCTACTAAAATAATTACTTCCGGTGAAGGGGGAATAATTACCACTAATAACGATGATTTAGCCGAAAAGTTAAAATTAGCCAGAAATTATGGAAATCCCGGTAATTATGATTGTTGTTTACTGGGATTAAATGCCAGAATGAATGAGTTGAGTGCAATACTGGGTTTAAAAAGTATGGATTTATTAGAAGATAGTATTGCCCGAAGGCATAATTTGGTAAATTTATATAAAACGGAATTAGGTAAAATTGAAGGAATAAATTTCCAGGGAATTAGGAAAGGGAATCGTTCAACCTTTAATTATTTTTC
>JAGLYT010000164.1 GCA_023132075.1 bacterium | reverse complement strand
GTTGTTCAGACCAAAATGGGCAAAGAAGAATGGAAAATGGAAGCCCAGAGTGCAAAAATTGATGAAAAAGAGGAATCTTGTATAGTTGACAAACCCTGGGTGGAAATATACGATGAGGGAGAGGTTGTTTCTGTTTTGAGTGCCGATAAAGGGATAACTTATTCGGATACGGGAAATATGGAAATAGAAGGCAATGTTGAAATACATTCTTTAGTGAATGATATAAAAATTCGTACACAAAAGATGAGATGGGACAGTAATAAAAAATTAATTATTTCAGATGATTTTATTGAGGAAGAAAGGGAAAATATTTTTATTACCGGTTGGGGTTTGGAAGCAACTCCGGATCTTAGTAAAATAGTAATTAAAAAAGATATAAAAGCAAGAATAAGGGAGAAATAAACAATGGAACAAAAAATTGTAGGGTTTTGCCTGATTAATCTTTTTTTATGTTGTTTGATTTTGTTTTCACATGCGAAGGCAAAAAAAGAAGATGTTACTATAACAGCTGACCAAATGGAGGTTTTACAAAAGGAAGATGTTTTTTCATTTTTTGGAAACGTAAAATTGACACAGGGAAAGAATATTATTACCGCTGATAGAATGAAAAATTTCGAAAAAAAAGGGGTAATAAAAGGGGAGGGGAATGTCTATTTTTCAGGCACCGTAAAAGATAATGAAAAAGTGGAAGTTTATGGTGAAAAAGTTATTTATTATAAAAACAGAAATTTTGGGGTAATTACCGGAAACCCAAAAATGATAAGGAAAGCAATTGATAGCTTAGGTGAAAAAAAAATTGTTGTTACCTGTGAAAGAATTGAAGCGGATTTAAATAAGGAAGAAGTTTCTGCTTTAGGTAATGTTAGATTTTCAAGGGAAAGCGTAAAAGGAGAAGGAGAAAAAGGTTTGTATTTTAATAAGACTAAAAGAATGATTTTATCCGGTAGCCCTCAAATCTTTTACGAAGATGAAAAAAATAAAAGTACTTATGAAGCAGACGAAATAACGATTTTGGTAAATAGAAAAAAGATATTTTTAGAAGGTAATGTTATGGGAAGTGTTGTTCCTAAAGGGAGAAATTAAAATTTATGAGATTGTGTGTTTCTAGTTTAACAAAAAGTTTTGGGCATCGTCGAGTAGTGGATAATGTTTTTATTGAAGTAAATGAAGGAGAAGTTGTCGGTTTGTTAGGCCCTAACGGAGCAGGTAAAAGTACAACTTTTTATATGATTGTTGGTTTGCTAAAATCTGATAATGGCACTATTTTTATGGGGGATGATGACGTTACCCGTTTACCGATGTATAAACGGGCAAGAAAAGGCCTGGGATATTTATCACAGGAACCATCTATATTCCGTGGTTTAACTGTGGAAGAAAATATTTTGGCGATATTAGAAATATTACCTCTAACGAAAAAAGAGAAAAAAGAAAAATTAAAAAAACTTTTATCAGAGTTAGGGATTAGCCGGCTGGCTAAGAATAAGGCATATTCTTTATCGGGCGGAGAAAAAAGGCGGGTGGAAATATCGCGTGCATTGGTGACAGAACCGAAGTTTATTTTATTGGATGAGCCTTTTACGGGGATAGATCCTCTTGCAGTTATGGATATTCAAAAGATTATTGCCCAGCTTAAAGAGAGAAATTTAGGTGTATTAATTACCGATCATAGAGTAAGGGAAACTTTGGAAATTATCGATAGGGCTTATATAATTTATGAGGGTAAAATATTATTTCAGGGAACAGCAAACGATTTAATTAAAAATGAAAAGGCCAAAGAAGTTTATTTAGGAGAAAATTTTAAATTATAAAAAGGGGGAAAGATGATTGTAAATATAACTACCAGACATATAAGATTGACTGCTCAACTGCGAAATTATGTTCATAAAAAAGTTGAAAAAATTAATAAATATTTAAATCGGGCGGTGAATACTGAAGTAGTTTTAAACATTGAGAAACATTTATATGTTGCTGAAATTTTTATCCAGAGCGGGGGAGAGCATATTCGGGCAAAAGAAAAGGCGGAAGATGTGTATGAGGCAATAGATAAAGTGATGGATAAGGTGGTAAAGCAACTGAAGAAGTATAAAGAAAAATTGAAGGAACATCGGAAAAATAAACGCAGTGGCCGAAAATCGTCAGTAGATTCTCTTGAAGAAAAAATGAGATCTTTGAATGTTGATTTAATTCCAAAGAGAGTGAAGGTGGAGTCTATGTCTGTAGAGGAAGCCCTTTCTCTTATGGACTCCAGTGAAGATGCTTTTTTTATATTTATGAATAGTGATACTGATGAAATTAATATGTTTTTCCGAAAGGAGCAAAAAAAGTATGAAATAATAGAATTTCAAATATAGAATTTAATTATATAAAGATAATTAGTATGAAAAGGAGAAGAATAAATGAGAATTCTTGATTTTTTATGTAAAAATGCTGTAACTGCAGATTTAAAAAGTCAGAATAAAAAGGAAGCAATAGAAGAATTAGTGGGGCTTTTATATAAAGCTAAGAAAGTGAAAAACAAAGAAAAAGTAGTTAAAATTTTAATAGAGAGAGAAAAGTTGGGTTCTACCGGTATTGGGCAGGGGATTGCTATTCCTCATGGAAAATCAAGCGGGGCAACTAATATTATTGCAGCCTTTGGTGTTTCTAAAAAAGGTGTTAATTTTGATGCCCTTGATGGAGAATCGGTTTATTTGATTTTTTTGCTTATTGCCCCACCTGATTTAGCAGGTGTTCACCTTAAAGCATTGGCTAAAATTTCAAGACTCCTAAAAGATAAATTTTTTCGTCAGGCATTAAGAAATAGTGCCACTGTTGATGAAATAATAAAAATTATTAAAGAAGAAGATGAGTACTGACGATATTTAAAGTATAAACTTAAAACATCAAAAACAGGATTAAACAAATTTAGTTAAATTCGGGTGCTATTATGTTGGGAATTGAAGTAAGAAAATTATTTACGGAAGGCAAAAAGAAATTTAAGTTAGAACTTCTTAGCGGAGAAGAAGGATTAGATAAAAAAATTAGAGTATGTGAGATTAACCGTCCGGGGCTTGCGTTGACGGGGTATTTTGATGATTTCCCTTTTGAACGACTGCAAATTCTGGGTAATGGTGAAATGTCTTATTTGCGGAAATTATCTCCTCAGAAGCGGGAACAAGTGTTGAAAGAAACATTTTCTTATAAAATACCTTGCCTTGTAATTACACGTAACCTGGATTTTCCACAAGAATTGGCAGATGTTGCCCGGAAGAAAAAAATTGCATTGTTTAGAACTTCCCTTTTAACTTCTAAATTTATCAGCAGAATTACAGCTTATTTGGAAGATAAATTTGCTCCCAGGACAACTATATTAGGGGTCTTAGTAGAAGTTTATGGAATGGGAGTGTTAATTCTAGGTGATAGTGGCATCGGGAAAAGTGAATGCGCCTTAGAATTAGTAAAAAGGGGACATCGTTTGGTTGCTGATGATGTAGTTGATATAACCAAAAAAACAGGGGAATTTTTAGTGGGTAGCGGTAATGAATTAATTCGTCATCACATGGAAGTAAGGGGTTTAGGAATTATTAATGTTGCGACCCTTTTCGGGATGGGAGCAGTCAAAGATGTTAATTCTATAGAATTGATTATCCGTTTGGAAGAATGGCGGGAAAATAAAGTTTATGATCGTTTAGGTTTGGATGAAAAAATAACTAATATTTTAGGAATAAGATTGTCGGAATTACTCATTCCTGTCAGGCCAGGCAGGAATACTGCAATAATTATAGAAGTCGCAGCTATGAACCAAAGGCTGAAAAATGAAGGGCGACACAGTGCTTATGAGTTAAATAAGCGGTTAATTCGTGAAATGAAATTAAAAAGAGATAAAAAAAGTGAAAATTAATATAGAATTTTTGATTGTTACCGGTATTTCCGGTGCGGGAAAAAGTCAGGCAATAAAATGTTTAGAAGATATGGGTTTCTTTTGTGTTGATAATCTGCCGACTGTTCTTATTCCTAAATTTGCGGAGTTTTGCCGAAAATCCGGGGATAAAATTATTAAAGTAGCTTTAGGAATTGATATTCGGGAAGGAAAATTTTTAAATGATTTGTTTGATGCTTTAGAAAAAATAAAAGAAATGAAAATTAATTATAAAATAATTTTTTTGGATGCTTCTGATGAGATTTTAGTTCGCCGGTATAGTGAAACAAGAAGAATACATCCTTTAGCTAAAAATAGGGAAGCAATCTTGAGTGGAATTAAAAAGGAAAGGAATAAATT
>JAGLYT010000163.1 GCA_023132075.1 bacterium | reverse complement strand
TTTTTCAGGAAAAAACTCTAAGTCTCATTGAAATTAATTTTTTTCTCTTTTCTTTGTGCACCCTTTATATCCTTGATCATCTGTTCGATTAATTCTTCTTTATTGTCAAATTTCTTTTCATCCCGTATTTTTTTGACTAATTCTATTTCTACTTTTTTTCTATAAATATTTTTATTAAACCCCAAAATATGGACTTCAACTGTTTTCTTCCCCGCTTTTGAATACAAAGTAGGACGAAAACCTATATTAACAATACCCCCGTACCGCTTTGTTTTATAAAAAACACCGGCCAAATAAACTCCATGTGGTAAAATTACATTTTTTGAACAACTCAGGTTTGCTGTAGGAATATTCCACTTCATACCAATACCCTTTCCTTTAACTACTGTCCCTGAAAATTTATACCTATAACCCAACAGACGATTAGCAATGTTTATCTTCCCCTCTTGTAATAATTGTCTGATTTTCGTACTACTCACTAACACATTTCCAACCTTAAAAGGAGAAATTATGTTTACTTTTATATTATATTTTTTTCCTTCTTTTTTCAAATCATTAATATTTCCTGTTCGTTTGTATCCAAAACCAAAATTATATCCAACAAAAATTTCTTTGCATCCGATTTTTTTCCACAATATATCTCTTACGAAAGCCCCGGGAGTCATATTAACAACTTTTCTATCAAAATTTACTACCAGCATCACATCTACGCCTATCTCCCTTAACAATTTTTCTTTTTGTTTAAGGGTAGACAATAAACATACTTTTTTTTCAGAAAAAATTATGTTTCTGGGATGTAAATCAAAGGTAACAACCATACTGGAGGAATGTAACCGGCAAGCACGCCTTACAGCAGAATTAACCACTTTCTGATGACCTCGGTGAACTCCATCAAACACACCCATAGTTACTACGAAATTCTTCTTTTTTAATCCATTTAAACCATTAATAACCTTCATTTTTTACAACTATTTCCCTTAAAAAAAAAATTTATTCTTTTAATTTTTACTCACATATTTTTGAGCTACATCCAATACTTGTTTTTTTGCTTCCTTAAGTGTTCCGTATATTTTACAACCTGCCGCTTTAATATGTCCCCCTCCACCAAAAAAAACAGCAATTTTTCTCACATCAGCTTTTCCATTGGAACGCAAACTCACTTTGATAAAATCTTTTTGCTCTTGAAAGAAAACAGCTATCTCTACACCGAAAATCATCGAAGCATAATTAATAAGTCCTTCCGTCTCCTGTCCGCTTACACCTGTTTTTTCATATATCTTTTTATTAACTTCCAAATAAGCAATTTTATTTACTGAACTAAGCTTTAAAGTCGAAAGAACCATCCCTAATAATTTTTGTTCCTGAAAACTTTTATTTTGATAAATTTTTTTCGATATTTCTTTAGGCAAAACTCCTAATTTTAAAAGTTCACTGGCAATGGAAAAGACATTAGAAGAAGTATTACTTTCCTGAAACTTACATGTTTCCGTTAAAAGCCCCACATAAATGCATACTGCTTCCTGAAAAGTTAACCTATTCTTTGCTTTCTTTAATAAATAATATATTTGCTCAACGGTTGAACTGAATTTATGGCCAACAAGATTGATATCTCCAAACAAAGGAGTTTTGATATGATGATCAATATTAACTACTATTTTTGTTTGTTTTTTAAAATCTATAATACCCCCTGTCCTTTCTTGAGAACCACAATCCAAAACAAATGCTACATCAAATACCCCTTTTATCTTTTTTCCTGTTTTTATTTTTTCACTCCCCGGTAAGAACTGATACATGGAAGGAGTTGGATCTACCATTGCAACACAAACTTTTTTTCCTTTGCTTTTTAAATATGCTGCCAAAGCAAGGCTCGAACCAAAACTATCCCCATCAGGATGAATGTGACTGGTAATAAAAAAAGTACTATTTTTATTAATAACATTTAAAATTTCTCTTAATATCGCTTTTTCTTTCTCAAGCAACTCTTTCATTCTTCTATTACCTTAAGTCTGTTTTTTATTCTTTTTTATTTTTTCTAATAAATCCGTAATATGAGAAGCATCTTCCGGTATCCGATCATAAAAAAATTCAATATGAGGTGTATATCTTAGTCTCACCCTTCCACCTATTTGCCGGCGAATAAAAGAACTAGATGCTTTTAAAATTTCAGATGTTTCTTTTTTGTCTTTTTCCGTACCATAGACACTGTAATAAACCTTTGCATGCTGTAAATCATTAGTAACTTTTACCTGAGTTATAGTAATAAAACCGAGTTTAGGGTTATTTATTTCCCTTCGTATGACCTCGTTTATTTCCTCACGCAAAAGCTCACCCACCCGCTCAGATCTCTTGGACATCACTCTCCCTCTCATACATTATCTGATGATTATAATCACAGACTAAACTCAAATAATACAATTCATTCTCATAATGTATCCGGTGTTTCTTTAAGTTCAAAAATTTCTATTATATCATTCTCCTTAACATCCTGAAAATTTTCTAATACTATTCCACACTCATGCCCTGCTAATGCCTCACGAATATCTTCTTTGAAATGCCTTAAAGAATTAATCTTCCCTTCATAAACAATAATGTTGTCTCTCAATAACCTTGCCAATGAATTTCTCAAAAGTTTTCCTTCTTTTACATAACATCCGGCAATACACCCTACTTTAGGGGCTCTAAAGACCTGTCGCACTTCTACTTTTGCCAAAACGATTTCTGTTGTTTGCGGGGCTAATAATCCCTCCATCGCTGCTCTAATATCAGACACCAATTCATAAATAACCCTATAGGTTTTTATACTTACCTTTTCTCTTTCCGCTAAAAAACTCACCGTCTGCTCGGAACGAACGTTAAAACCGATTACCAATGCATCCGAAGCTACAGCCAAAAGGACATCCGCTTCATTAATTCCCCCCACACCACTATGTATTATAGACAATTTTATTTTATCAGAATTTATCTTTTCCAAAGAATCTCTTACTGCTTCTACCGAACCACGAACATCTGCTTTAATAATTATCTTTAATTCCTCGATTTTTCCTGTTTCTATCTGTTGATGCAAATTTTCCAGAGTAATATGTTCTTTTTTCTTTATCGTTTCCTGCCGATTTATATCCTGTCGCATCTGACTAATATATCGTACCTTCTTCTCGTCTTTCATTACCCTGAATTTATCACCAACATGCGGGATATCAACAAAACCCATTATTTCTACGGGTGTGGAGGGAGGGGCTTCTTTTATCATTTTTCCGTGATCATCCAACATCGCCTTAACTTTTCCGGAAGTTAATCCCACAACAAAAGAATCCCTTACTTTTAAAGTCCCTTTCTGGATTAGTACTGTAGCTAAAATTCCTTTTTTGGGATCCAGCCTTGCCTCAATAACCGTACCCTGGGCAAGACCATTAACATCGCTAACCAACTCTAAAACCTCAGCTTCCAAAAGAATCATTTCCAATAAATCTTCTAAGGCAATTTCTTTTTTTGCTGATACTTCTACAAAAACCGTTTTACCTCCCCATTCTTCTGAAAGTAAATTTAAATTAGCCAAATCCTTTTTTACCCGTTGAGGATCCGCTGACGGCAAATCTATCTTATTTATCGCAACAATGATAGGGACACCTGCCGCCCGTGCATGGTCTATTGCTTCAACGGTTTGCGGCATCATCCCATCATCAGCAGCAACAACTAAAACAACAATATCCGTAATCTGTGCACCTCTGGCACGCATTGCAGTAAAGGCCTCGTGCCCCGGAGTATCTAAAAAGACAATATCTCCCTTTTCTGTTTTTACTTTATAAGCCCCAATATGTTGTGTTATGTTACCAGCCTCTTTTTCTACAATCTTCGTTTTCCGAATAGCATCCAATAAAGAAGTTTTTCCGTGATCAACATGCCCCATTATAGTAACAACCGGAGAACGAGGCTTAAAAACAGAAGTATTTATCCCCTCTTCTTCCAGTATTTCTTCACCATAAAGAGGAATTATTTCTATTTCACATCCAAATTCTTCGCTTATCAAAGATACCACATCTAAATTTAATCGCTGATTAATAGTGGCTAAAATATTCAATGACATCATTTTTTTAATCAAATCACCCACTTCAACGTGTAATTTTTCCGCCAACATTTTAACAGTAACAAATTCGTTTACTTTAATTTTGGATTTTTGTTCTAATTTGGTTTCCTTGGATGGTTCAACTATATTTTTTTCTTTCGCCTTTATTTCTTCTTTTTTTACTTCTTTCTCTTTTACTTCT
>JAGLYT010000162.1 GCA_023132075.1 bacterium | reverse complement strand
TTGTCTATTGGATTTCCCAATCCATCAAAAACACGACCTAACATATCCCGTGAAACACCTATTTGAAACGGGGTCCCTTTAAATTTTACTTTGACTTTATCTAACGATAATCCGGATGTGCCTCCAAAAACCTCAACTATTGCCATTTTTTCCGATACTTCCAGTACTACCCCCAATTTTTCTTCCCCGGTTTGACTATTTGTTATCTCAACCAGCTCGTTATAACCCACATTATTAACATTTTCAATAAAAATTAAAGGGCCTACTGCTTCATTGATTCCAATATATTCCCTATCCATATGTTGATTTTTAGCTTGCATAAAATGGATCGCCTCCTAATTTATCTAATTGCTTTTCTAATTTATATAGTAATTCATCTAATTTTTCTGTTTCTTCATTAGGAATAGTCAGTTTCATCTGTATTATTTTGTTATAAATCTTAAGTTTTTTCAATCTAACCAAGGGTACTCCTTTTTTTAAACATTCCAACCCCCAAACATAAAACATTACAATAATTTTTAACATTTTAATCTGTTTCCGGGCAACAGAAAACATATCTTCTTTTTCAAATGCATTTTGCTGTAAAAACCCTTCTTTAAATAACTTACAGCATTCTAAAACCAGGCGTTGGGTATCAGGCAAAACATCAGGCCCTACCAGCTTTACTACTTGTTGTAATTTAGTTTCCCGTTGAAGAAGGTCCATTACTTGATTTCTAAGCATTTTCCATTCAGAATCAACATTTAATTCCCACCAATCGCCTATATCATCTATATATTCGGAATAACTATCCAACCAGCTGACAGCAGGATAATGACGTCCATTAGCTAAATCTCTGTCCAACACCCAAAAACAACGCACAAACCGTTTGGTATGTTGGGTTACCGGTTCGGAAAAATCACCCCCCGGAGGAGATATAGAACCAATAATGGTAATAGAAGCATCCTTTTCTCCCAGGGTACGAACCATTCCCGCCCGTTCGTAAAATTCGGCAAGACGACTGGGCAAATAAGCCGGAAAGCCTTCATCTGCAGGCATTTCCTCCATTCTTCCGGAAAGCTCCCGTAATGCTTCTGCCCAACGGGAAGTAGAATCAGCCATTACTGCTACATGGTAACCCATATCCCGATAATATTCAGCCAGGGTTATTCCGGTATAGATGCTTGCTTCCCGTGCAGCTACCGGCATATTAGAGGTGTTGGCAATAAATATCGTTCGTTTCAAAAGAGGTTGATTTGTGCGTGGATCAATCAACTTGGGGAAATTAATTAATACATCGGTCATCTCATTTCCTCTTTCGCCACAACCGATATAAATAATTATTTCAGCATCACACCATTTAGCTATTTGGTGCTGAAGAGAAGTTTTACCGGTACCAAATCCACCGGGCATAGCAACAGTTCCTCCTTTAGCTATAGGGAAAAGAGTATCAATAACCCGTTGACCGGTAATCAAGGGAACGGATAATCTTTTTCTTTCTATAAAAGGCCTGCTTTTTCTGACCGGCCAACGATGAAAGAGTCTAAGAGGTATAGTTTCTTTGTCCATTTTTAAATGGCCGATAATATCATTAAGTGTGTATTCTCCTTGAACAACAATATCTTCTATTTTGCCCTTTTTATCCGGTGGAACCATTATTTTATGTTCTATCAAATCGTTTTCCGGAACTATCCCGATTATACTGCCACCGGAAACAATGTCTTCTTTTTTTACCGTTGGTTTAAATGTCCACCTCTTTTTTCTATCTAAACTGGGAAGATGGATTCCTTTCTGAATGCAATATTGCCGGGATATATTTTTCATCAATTCCAGTGGCCGTTGAATCCCATCATAAATAGCACCAATTAAACCAGGCCCTAATTCTAACGAAAGAGGCATTCCCTGTCCGTATACAGTTGCCCCGGGTTTAAGCCCTGTAGTGTCTTCGTAAACCTGAACTACTGCTTTTTCTTTGTGTAAATGGACTATTTCACCTACTAAATGGTCATCCCCTATCTCCACTAATTCCAACATTTGTGCATCAAATACTTCTTTCAGTTCTACGATAGGACCAATGATTCGGCTTACCTTCCCAATAATTTTATCCAAAATTGTTTTCCCCTTCAATGCGTAATTTCCCGCCTTACAAGCAGGCAAATTAACTGTTTTTCTTAACTATTTGCTATTTCTTGCCATTTGTCTCTTGTCAGTTATATATGGACTATCGACTGCTGGAGCAGAGCGACAGTCTCGCCAATCCGTAAGGCGGATGCCTCTGTGCCTGTTTTTTTTCTTTTGTCTTTGTTTTTGTCTGTTATCTGTTATCTATGGACTGTCGACTATGGACTATTTGTTGTCTTTTAACCGTCTTTAAAAAGTTTTCGGGCAATAATTCCTCTGATTGAATCATCCAATCGTTCCATTCGTGTATGAAAAGTATTATCAAAAACAATCCTTTCATTTTGAGATTTAACAATTACCCCTAAATCATCAATAGTTTCTTTAGTATTTAAATTGATTTTTGCTTTAAAAGAATATTTTTTATCCAATTCCTTTTCTACAAAGGAAATAAATTTTTTATCAACTATTTTTTTGTCTGCCTTGTTAACTGTAATTTTTACCTGATTTTCTTCCAGATTAAGAATCCCTTCTATAATAAATTGTTTTAACACTTCAGAATATCTTTTTGAGGTACTAAATATTTTCTTTTTTTTGTCTACACATTTTAAAACCTCATTAATGATTTCTTCTTTTGCTTCTAACTCAATCTTCTTCAGCTGAAAAGTGATTTCAGATAAGATCTTTTTTTCTGATAAATTCGCTTCCACCTGAGTTTTACTAATTATTTGCTTGTAAATTTGTTCCGACTCTTTCTTTCCGTTGTTTAATCTTTGAAGAAATCTCTCTTTGGCTTCGAATAAAATAGAATCTATTTTTTTTTGGGCTTCTTTTTTAATTTCAGAACAAAGTAACTCCAAAGATTTGTCCATTTTATATTTTTTCTCCCTAACTCTGCTTATTATATTTTTATTCCAACCGCAGATTTTACCAGTTCGGATATTGTTTTTCTTCCGGGAAGAGGCCCTTCCCAATCAGGAATTTCAATAACCAACGGTAAATTGACTTCATAAATATACTTTTCTAACTCGGCTTTAATTTGCTCAGCAATTCTTTCAGTAATGATAATAATTCCGACTCCAGGAGTCGCCGTTGCTATTTTAAAGGCCTCTTTTGATTCCAAAACAGTTTTTACAATCCTTCCTTCTACCCCCACCAATTTAAATCCCAGAACAGTATCTTCATCACCTATAACAAAGAATTTCATATCTTTCCCCGTCACTCATTAAAACTTAATATTTTTTACAGTTTCCCTAAAATCATAATAGCAATAATTAAGCCGTAAATGGCAATTCCCTCTGCCAAACCCACAAAGATCAATGAACGAATAGCCAGTTCAGGCTTTTCACTAATAGCGCCCATTGCGGCTGCTCCTACATAAGCAACGGCTATTCCCGCTCCTAAAGTCCCCATCCCGGTAGATATAGCTGCAGCTAAAAACCCCCAACACATTACTTTCGGGTCACTGGTATGAGTTACTACTACTCCACTGGCAGCGGCAGCAAGAACTTTGGTTACCATAAAACCTAAAATCATTACAGTCAAACCACCTGCCCAATACAACGATTTGTTTACTCTTTTTCTAAATTTAACAATTACTTTTTTGCTTTCCGACATTTTCCACCTCCGATTTTATTTTTGTTTTCCTATGGGTATATACTCCTTCCCTTTTCCCTCAAAAAATTTAGAAAAAAATTCGTAATATTCCAAACGAACACACTGAATGCTGACAACTAATCCTTCTAAAAGAATAATAAAAATATTTCCTAAAATGATTGTTCCTGCAGATAAAAAAGCCCCCCCTGTTTTTTCCTTTAAAATATTCGCTAATGAAAAAACAGCAATAAATAAACCCGCATGAGCTAAAGCAAAAGCACCGATACGGACAAACGATATTGTATTAGCTAAATAACCGATAAATATTTCAACAATTTCCATCATTATTTCCATTAGATAATTAGCCATCCCTCCCGGGAAAAAATCCGTTTCCTTTTTTAAAAGTTTTAAAAGAGGACCTCTTAAAGAAAGCAATATCAATGGAATTCCGATTATCCCCACGATCATCCATAAATTTAAAGAAACTGAAGGCATTATAATTTTTTTAGTAATAATTCCTACCCCCCCCCAATAGATAATTCCTCCCATTAGTCCCGATTTACCAAACAACC
>JAGLYT010000161.1 GCA_023132075.1 bacterium | reverse complement strand
TCAGCAGGACTTTCTTCCAAAGCAACCCTTAAATTATATTTCTTTTCATATTTTTTTGTCTTCAAAAACATAAAAGAAATTATTTGTAAACCTAATTTATAGATTTCTTCATCTTCATGCAACTGCTTACCGGTCAAATATTGCAGGCATTCATTCAATCCAATGATACCAATGATATAAGTAGCTTTTTCCAAATCAACATAAGGCCTGCCGTCCGCAGCAATTTTCCCGATTTGCCAGAGAGGCGAATTTTTATTTGCCATTAATTTTTTAATAAAACCTTTCTTTTGCAAATGAGCTTTCATAGCAATATCCATTGCAATTTCAATTTCAGAAAATAGTTTCTCTTTGTTTTCCCGACCCGCACGATAAGCCGCTTGCGGAAGATTTATCGTGACATTTTGAAATCCACAAAAACGCATTGATTCAGGATGTTTAATCATATAGTCATCTTTTATTTGGGTTCTCAACCGGCAACAAGCAGAAAGAGTAACTTCATCCCGGTCAAAAACAAAATAAGGCACCCCGTTTTCACTGGCTATTACACAGGCATATTCTAATAATTCCCGTTGTTTGGGATCTGTAAAACTTTCAGCAGAAACATGTAAGTCCATTTTAGGAAAAGCAAAAATGTGGCCATAAGCATCTCCTTCCCGCCAAACATCCATTAATGCCCGGGCAAAATCCTGAGATTCCTTTTCATAATCAGCATATGTTTTACCGGTATATTCTCCTTTGGGGCCAATAGCAGGAACATCTTTTAAATAAGAAGGGATACCCATGTGAATATTGAAATCAAGAAAAAGGGTTTGTCCTCCCCGGGAAAAAGCATTTTGTGAACCGGAAAAAATTAAATATTGTGCCTCCTGCTTCATTTCTTCAAAACTCATTCCTACCAAATAAGGGGCATAAAAAATATTAAGATAAGCTACCCCCAAAGCTCCGGCATAATATGCCTGCATAGAGGCAAGAAAGGTATTCAAATGTCCGGTTAGTGTCCGTGCATGTTTAGCCGGTGAAGAAACAATTTCCAGGTTGACCAAATTTAAACCATATTTTTTAATATATTCCAGGGAATGAGAACTGCAATAAACCCGAGTGGGATATCCCAGGTCGTGAAGATGTACTTTGCCGGTTAAATGAGCCAAAGCTACGTCCTCGGAAAAAATATTATCCAGAGCATATTGTTTCAGTATCGTTTCAGCAATGGACATATTAATTGCTTCCGGATTATGAGCGGCTACATTACTGTTTTCCAGACTCTTAGAAAAAACCAACTGCTCAATATCATATAGAGGCATACCTAAACGCATCTGTTTTTTCAGTTTTTTATCATAACCTAAAATCAATAATTCATTATCAACTAATTCCCGAATAAATCCCGTAGTTACCTGCTTTATTTCCGAGGCAAAAATTTTCCTTTCTACTTCCAAAGCTATTTTTTTTGCTAATTTTTCATTAAGAGCAGCTTCTTTAATTAAAGCATCGACTATCTTTTGCCTTGACCAGGGAAAAACCTGCCCTTTAACCGGGGTACTTACTAAAAGAGTCATATCGGTAACATCAGCATTTCCTTTTACTTCTTTTCTTACTTTTAACTGCTTTCGCATTCTTATTCGACGGTCACGGTATAAAATAAAGGATTTTACGGTAAGTGCATGCCCGTCTTCAATTAAAACCTTTTCAATTGCATCCTGAATAATACTAATGGCCAGAATTTTTTCTCTTTTATATTTCTTTTTTAGAAATTTCTCTACTTCTTCACCGAGAATACAGGAAATTTTTTTATTATGTCCTCCTACACTTTTAGCTGCTTTAAAAATAGCCTCTGTAATTTTTTTCCTCTTAAAAGAAACAATCCGGCCATCCCGTTTTTCAACAGAAACATTCCACTCTTTTTTACTCATCGTTTTACTTTTCATTTTCCTTCACCATTCCCTTTAATAAATATTTTTTACAACTGAAAAACATTCGAAAATCTTCAAATATATTAAATAAAAAACAACCTCAGTTCTCTAAAAACACTTTTTTAGATGAGTTTTATTTTTGCTGGTTAAAATAATTGCTTTTACATCTCCGTGATAGGTTTAAACAGACATAGCCTTTCTAAAAAAAAATACTTTTAAAAACTATCTTATTTTTAAAAAAAACAAACTTTAGTTAATATCCACTGCCGAATGAATACTCACATCATCAGAAGTAAAAAAATGGTCTTTGAATTCCGAAGATGTTGGAACAGCCTTTTCCCATCGAGCGACTTCTTTTCCTTTTTTTTCTAAAACTGTGGTAGGAACTTCCATTGCATTCAACAAAGAACCTTCTACTAAGCCATCCACTGTATCTAAATCATAAAAAACAATTTCTGCTGAGTCTTCCAAATTCCATTTTTTTAAAAAAAATTCAAATTTCTGCTTTGTTGCACTACAAGCACTACAATCATTTTTTCCAAAAATTTTAATTCTCATTGTTTCATTGCCTCCTTTTTTATAATATTTATTCTTTATTTTTTAACCTTTTTTTGTTTTTTTTTGTAAACCTTTTAAAACTTCTAACTCGTGAATAAAAGCATTAGCACTCTTAAATTTGCGATACACCGAAGCAAAGCGTACATACGCAACTTCGTCTAATTTTTTCAATTTTTTTAAAACCTTCTCGCCAACAACCTTACTCTTTACTTCCATTACATAATCGCGCAGTTCATATTCAATTTCATTTACTACATTTTCAATAATTTCGATACCTATAGACCTCTTTTCACAAGCACGAATGATTCCTTCTCTTAATTTGTTGCGATTAAAAGATTCCCTGCGGTTATCACTCTTTATAATGATTAAAGGAATTTCTTCCAGTTTTTCATAAGTAGTAAACCTTTTACCACAACCCAAACATTCCCGGCGACGCCGAATAGTAGACGCTTCTTCTAAAGGCCGTGAATCAATTACCTTATCATTATCCTTCTTACAAAAAGGACAACGCATTCGTTTACCCCTATATAATGAAATATAAACATCCTATCATACTACATATAGTGCTGTCAAGCAAAAAACGTACTAATCTTTAAAAATAATTTTAAAACTAAAAAAGGAAAGATAAATACTGAGGGGGAAAACTATCCGGACAGAAGAATCGTTCCGTTAAAAACCTTTTTAAAAATTTTATTCCGGCAGTTTTTTTCTAACCAATATTTTTTTAACTTAATTTTAAAACTTTAACTGAACAGAAACCCGGTGAGGAATAGAAAGGTCTTCAGTGATACCAACAGCATAATCAAGGGCATAATTTTTCCAGGTTATCCCCATACCGATATTTATCGGTTCATCTTCTTTGTCCGCATCATCCATGTTTAAACGATATCCTCCCCGCAGGGAAAATAATTTGTTATAGGTATATTCCACCCCTAATAGAATGAGCATCTCTTCCTCGTTTACATAATAAGGAGTATCACAGGAGACCAAAACCGCATTACGACTAAATTCTTTCATATACGATACCCCGGAACGAATAGTTAAAGGTAATGAGTCCCCTTCGTCTATATAAGTCAGCTTCGTGCCTAAATTTTGCAGGGATACACCGGTCTGTAATTGGCCATCGGCTAAATCCCTTTTATACTGCCCTCCTAAATCTATTGCAAAAGCAGTAGCACTTTCTCCGAATATTTCCGAGGAAATAAATTTAAGATTTAATCCTACCGGAAACCCCTTTATTTCTTTTGCTCCCCCTATAGTAAGAACCACATCCTTTTGCCCTATCTTACTGATTAAATCACCCTCTGTATTATACATTTCAATCTTTCCGGTATCATAATAAACTATACTTGCCCCCAAAACAGCAAATGGACATTTTTTGCCATAAAGAAGAGTGGTAAAATTATCATCGGCTAATCCCCGTTGATACATAAAAGATACTGCCTGCTCTTCTAAGGAAGAAAGGCCTGCCGGATTGTAATGTAAACAGGAAAGTTCCCCTGATAAAGAAGAATATGCCTCCCCCATCCCGGATGCCTTAGCTGAAATCGGCTGCAGCAAAGTAATTCCTGCTGATGAACCGGCACCTTTAGCTAAAACTGTTACCTGACTGTTCAAACAAATCAGCCCAATAAATTGGGCAACTACGAAAAGTTTTAAAATTGTTTTCATTTTTTTCCTCCTGTTTTTGTTAATTTATAAACCTTATATAAATAAGTATTTTTACCTTATTCTACCCACTAATTCCTGAACACTTTTTTTGCCATTTGCAGTCTTTTATCTTTTAATTTTGCTGGAGCGGAGCGAAAGTCC
>JAGLYT010000160.1 GCA_023132075.1 bacterium | reverse complement strand
TGCTATATCGTTCAAAACACATTTCACCTTCATTTTTTTGTTTTGAATTTAGTATTTTACTTTTATCCGTTGTCTATGGACTATCGACTATGGACTGTTTTTGTCTGTGTTTGTAACATAATATTTATGAGTTAGGAGGTTGAAAAAGAGGTAATGGCTCTGGATATTCTTTTTGGGTTAATTGGAGGGTTGGCTTTTTTCCTTTTTGGAATGAAGTTAATGTCTGAAGGATTGCGTAAGGTAGCCGGTGAAGGATTGAAAAAAATCATTCATCTTTTTACTAAGACTCCAGTTGTAGGGGTTTTAGTAGGAGCAGGGGTAACCTGCATTATTCAAAGTAGTAGCGCTACCAGTGTTATGGTAATTGGCTTGGTTAATGCCACTTTGCTTACGCTCAGACAGGCTATTAGTGTAATTCTGGGGGCTAATATTGGAACCACTATGACTGCCTGGTTAGTATCATCTATGGCAGTTTTTAAAATTACCCATTATGCTTTACCTGCGGTAGGTATAGGTTTTGCCCTTAATAGTTTGGGAAAATCCAGAAAGATGAGAGAATGGGGTGAAGTTATTCTTGGTTTTGGGGTTCTTTTTGTTGGATTAGCTATTATGAAAGACAGTTTTCAACCGCTGGGACAACATCAAATAGTAAAAGATACCCTTGTTAAGTTTAGTGCATATCCTATTTTAGGAGTGCTTGTAGGAATGTTGGTAACAATGATTTTGCAGTCAAGTAGTGCCACGATTGCTATAGTTCAGGTGTTGGCTTTTAATGGTTTAATTAGTTTTGAGGCAGCTATACCAGTGATTTTGGGTGAAAATATTGGTACGACTATTACTGCTGAATTAGCTGCTATTGGAACAAATATTTCTGCCCGTCGGGCAGCAAGGTGTCATGCCTTGTTTAATATAATAGGGGTTGCTTATATGATGGTTCCTGTGTATTTAGGAATTTATTCTAAGGTCGTTACTTGGATTTTTCCCGGGCCTGTGACGACAACTAATATAATGGCCCATATAGCTGTGTCACATACTATTTTCAACGTCTTTAATACTTTTGTAGTTTTTCTTCCTTTAATTGGATGGCTGGAAAAAATTTCCATTAAAATGATTCCGGGGGAAGTCGAATTATCGGAGTCGGTTCCCCAGTATTTGGAAAAACGCCTTTTGGATACCCCTCCTGTAGCATTGGAACAGGCGACTAAGGAAATAGTGCGAATGGCAAAATTATCCCGGGAAGCGGTAAATAATGCCGCAGAAGGATTTTTTAATAATAATCGAAAGTTAATGGTTCAAGCCTGTAAAAGAGAAGATTCTACGGATGATTTGCAAAAAGAGATAGCTCAATATTTAATAGAATTATCTCAAAGGAATTTAAATCCTGAAGAAGCGGAAGAATTGCCTGTATTGCTTCATTCAATAAATGATATTGAAAGAATAGGGGATCATGCTGTGAATATTGTAGAATTGGCTGAGCGTAAAATGGAACAAAAATTACCTTTTAGTTCAACAGCGTTTGTAGAATTGAAAGAAATGTATCAGCAATTGGATGAAATGATGAAGGAAGTAATTAATGCTTTAGAATATGATGATTTAGATGAAGCAAGGAAGGCGTTGGAAAGAGAAGATGTAATTAATAAATTTCAAACAGATCTAAGACAAAGTCATGTTCAAAGGTTGAATGATGGTAATTGTAAACTTTTATCCGGACTTATTTTTATTGATTTTGTTGATAATTTGGAGAAAGTCGGTGATCATTTAACTAATATTGCCCAATCAGTTTTGAGTGGGTTGCGCTGGGCGGGGACAAACATAGAACGGATTAGAGACATCAGATTAGAAGATAAGGAAGAGAATAGAAATTGATTAGTAATAAACAAAAGAATGATGTTTCATCTAATGCGGGACACAGGAAAAGGTTACGAAACAAATTTTTAAAATATGGCCTCAAAGGGTTTTGCGATTATGAAATCGTTGAATTGCTTTTGACCTTAGGGACTCCCCGCAAGGATTGCAAACAACAAGCCAAAGAAGCGGTAAAAAAATTTAAAGGGTTAAAAGGAACGATGGAAGCGTCAATAGATGAATTGCAGAAAATAAAGGATATAGGGCCGCTTAATGCTTTTGGAATAAAACTTTTTCAAGCGGTAGCAGAAAGGTATTTAAAGGAAAGAGTTGTTGGTAATCAGTTTAAAATAGATTCTGCTAAAGTAGTTTTTGATTATTTATATCAGTCAATGCAAAAAGAAAAAAATGAGCTTTTTAAGGTTTTTTTTCTTAACAATATAAATAAAATTCTGGAAATAGAAGATGTTTTTTGTGGGACGGTAGACCAGACGGTTATTTATCCCAGGGAGATAATTAAGTCTGCTTTAGACAAAAATGCAACCAGGCTTATTTTTGCTCACAATCATCCTTCCGGCAATCTAAGTCCAAGTAGTTACGATATTCAGGTTACCAGAGAGCTTAAAAATGCTTGCCAGGCAGTGCAAATAGAATTATTGGACCATATTATAATTGGTAAGGATGGTTATTATAGTTTCAGAGCAAATAAGTTACTTCTTTAGAGTAATTAAAATGCCTTTTTTCCCTTTCTAAAAGTAATGAATTATTCCTGAATAGCGTCTAGTATCAAAGCATTGACAAAACACAGAATTGTGCTATATTTAAAATAGAAATAAGAAGATGTGAATTTAGTCCGAAAAGGCAAACTTCGAGTAATCGGGGGGCGCAAAGCTACGGGACTTTCCTGTTAACAAAATTGGTAAAGTTAGCTGGGTTGCCGACAACGATGATAAGGTATGCTAAATAAAATACTTTGCTAATTTATTTTTAATTAATTTTTAAGTCAGCCGGGTTGCCGAAGAAATATTTCTTTCTAAGGTAGGCCGGTTTTTTTTATTTATAATACTTAAAATAATTATAGCGGCATAATAATAATTTGGAGTTAAAGGAGTGTGAGTAATGAAAAAGATAAAAGAAGCAGTTATGAACAAATTAGAAAATTTAAGAGGAATGAAGTTAAAAACAATTATTTTGCTTTTAGCGTTTTTAAGTATTGGGTATTTGATATTGGTTGTTTCCCTCTATGCGGCGGCACCGCAAAGGATAAATTATCAGGGGAAATTGTTGGATAATTTAGGTGCACCGGTAACTGACGGGAGTCGAAATATTACCTTTCGTATTTTTAATGTATCTGTTGGCGGTGCTGCTTTGTGGAGTGAAACCCAATCGGTAAGCACACAGGACGGATTGTTCAATGTAATTTTAGGTTCTGTTTCTGCAATTAGTTTAGATTTCAATCAGGATTACTGGTTAGAAGTGCAGGTAAGCGGTGATGGAGCAATGACCCCAAGGCATAGGTTAGTGAGTACGCCATATAGTTTTCGTGCGGAGGATGCCAACAATTCAGAACAATTAAACAGCCAGAGTGCCGGTTATTATCTTGATGCCGGCAATATAAATAGTGGGACGTTAAATGATGCTTGGCTTTCTGCTAATGTAACCCTGTTGGGTTCCAGTATTGATGCGAGTGAGATTACGACTAATATAGTTTCCAGCATAGAGGGGGTAACTAATGACGGAGGAAACATTGATTTGGTAGCAGGCACGAATATTACCATTACCCCCAACGATGCTGCAAATACCATTACTATTGCTGTCAGTGGAGGAGATGGTGTGATAGTAGGAGGTGGTGCTGATTCTACAGCTACAACCACAATGGTAACTTTTTTTACTACACTATTGGAAACTTTTGGAACAATAAATTGCGTAAGACTTAGATATCCGGGTTCAGGAGCTTGGATACGGTGGCATGCAAATATTCAAGGTTCGTATACTAATGGTGTAGTTGATTCTACAACGACAACTGCTGAATTTGCTGTTCCTGCTAATGGAACGGTAGAATTATGCTTACATACTTCTACTGCCGGTCCACAAGGAAAGGGTATGAAAATTAGTATTTGGCAAACAGGAAGTAATTGCGTAGAAGTATTAGGTATCAAAAGAGAATAGATGAGAATATATTAAGAAGAGAAAATGCCCTATCTGAATTTTAGTTTACCGGGTTATTGCAATGCGTTCTTTAAAAAGGAGAGAAAAATAATAAATGAACCCATACAAAATAAAAGAATATAAGGAGAAAATCGATGAAAAAAATAAATAAAGGAATTATAGACAGAATTGAAAATTCAGGAAAAATAAAATTAAAAACAGTTATTTTGCTTTTAGCGTTTTTAAGTATTGGGTATTTGATATTGGTTGTTTCCCTCTATGCGGCGGTACCGCAAAGGATAAATTATCAGGG
>JAGLYT010000016.1 GCA_023132075.1 bacterium | reverse complement strand
GGAATATAAACCTCTACGGGAAGTAGTGTTGGAAAAAAATGCTGTTACACAAAAAAAGAAAATACCGGATAATAAATCTGAAAGAAAATACAATCCGGAATGTCTAAATAATTCGGATAATGTTAGGATTACGGATTATCAATCCAATAAAGTGAAAATTCAGGCTGATTTAAGACGAAACAGCTGGCTGATTTTAACTGATACTTATTATTCCGGTTGGCGGGTTTATATAAACGGAAAAAGAGATAAAATCTATCGGGCAAATTATGCTTTACGGGCAGTATATTTAAACAAAGGAACAAATAAAATAAACTTTATTTATAAACCTGTGACTTTTAAAATAGGACTTTATTTTACTTTATTTATATTGTTTGTTCTGGCAGGTTGGGGAACTAAATTTTGTTTTAAGCTTTATTCGTGATAGTGTCAGATATTCTTCTGACTTTTAAAAAAGAAAAATTGACAAAGGGCAGAAAATCAGTGACTTCCCTCGGTTTCGCCGGGAGGCGAGCGTTCCTAAACGAGAAGGCATATTCTAGGCAAGTTAAACATAAAAAGGAAGATATCCTTTTACTTTTTGCTCGCTTTTTGTTATTATCGTAAAATGGGTGGGGGGGGAAATAATGAGAGAGGAAAGAAATGATTAAAACAAAAATTCCGTTGATAGATTTAAAGGCTCAATATAAATCGATTAAAAAAGAAGTGGACATTGCTATTAAAAGGGTTTTGGATAGTACTTGTTTTATTCTTGGTCCTGAAGTGGAATCATTGGAAAAAGAAATTGCCCGGTATTGTGGTGTTAAATTTGCTGTTGGGGTAGCGTCCGGTACAGATGCTTTGATTCTTTCTTTGATGGCGTATGATATTGGTCCCGGAGATGAAGTAATAACCGTGCCGTTTACTTTTGCGGCTACTGTAGAGTCAATAATTTTGCGAGGGGCAAAACCTGTTTTTGTGGATATAGATTTAAAAACTTATAATATCGATGTAAAGAAAATAGAAGAAAAAATAACTGCAAGGACAAAAGCTATAATTCCTGTACATCTTTACGGCCAACCTGCCGAAATGAACTCAATCCTTAAAATAGCCAAAAAATATAAACTAAAAATAATCGAAGATGCTGCTCAGGCAATCGGTGCCCAATATGCGACAGGTGGAATATATGCGATAAAGGCTCAGAGTATAAAAAGAAAGAAAGCCGGGGCAATAGGGGATATCGGTTGTTTAAGTTTTTTCCCTTCAAAAAATTTGGGAGGATATGGTGATGGGGGAATGATTCTTACCGATGACAAAAAAACTGCTGTTAAAATTAAGATGTTGCGTCAACATGGTTCAGAAAAAAAATATAGTCATTCTATCATTGGTAGTAATAGCCGGCTGCATGCGTTACAGGCAGCTGTTTTAAGGGTTAAATTAAAATATTTAGATAAATGGCTTGATAAACGGATTGAAATAGCAAAAATGTATAATGATTTATTGAAAGAAACAGGTGTTATTTTACCTGAGGCAAACAAAGAGATGAAACATGTTTTCAATCAATATACGATTCGTTTAAAAAACAGGGATAAGATTAAACAATTATTAGCAGAAGAAGGAATTGCTACCGCAATACATTATCCTTTGCCTTTACATTTGCAAAAAGCATTTAAATTTTTAGGTTATAAAAAAGGTGATTTCCCGCAAAGCGAACAAGCAACAAAAGAAGTACTGTCACTTCCCATGTGTCCGGAACTAAAAAAACAGCAGATAAAGACCGTTACCGAAAAGATTAAGAATAAATTAATGATTTTAAAAAAGAAAAAATAAGATTGTTATGACTATTTGTATTTTTTTCTATTGACAGAATGGAGTTTTCGGCATATAATATGTTTAGAACATTCTAAACGATACAAATGAAAGATATTGTCAGAAATTGTCTATTTTTTAATTTTTCAAAGCGACAGATGTACAAAATTAAAGGTAATGTCAAAAATAAAATAATAAAGACTCAAAAAAGTGTTATAAATAAAAAAGAATTTTTTCATTATGTGGGGAAAATAATGGTAATAATGAGAATTTGGTAGCCGCAACCTTCAGAGACTGTGTCACAACCCTGATTTTTGAAACAATTGTAGTGGCGGCATTTATGACGCCCGTCAGAAAAGATATTCATTAGCCCAATAAATTGGGCAACTACATTGATTGTGACACAGTTTGTTCAGGTTGCGTTTTTGACGGAGAAATTACGCAGGCTTCCTCCAGAGGCGGACAAGAAAGCCTGCGGCTACCTAAAGCAGGGTTATGACACGGTCTGTAAGAAAAGTTTTAATTGCTCATTGGGAAGAGTATGAGTTTAAAGATTCGTTGGATTTTGATTTAAAAGAAATTATTACATAAAAACGCAGGTTTCCTCCAGAGACGGACAAGAAAGCCTGCGGTTACCAAAAAATAAAACATTTTTGATGTTGCTAAATTAAAAGAAAGGCTTTATTTATGGATTCGAAACTTAAGGTAGTTGAAGAAGAATTTATTGCTACAATTGGACAATTAAGCGAGAGTTTGAGTATAAATCGCATAGTTGGCCAGCTATATGCCTTGTTATTTTTAAGCCCCGGGCCGTTGTCTTTAGATGATATGGTTGATAAGTTGAAGGTTAGCAAGGGTAATGCCAGTGTAAATATTCGGGAATTGGAGAGATGGAATGCGGTAAGAAAGGTATGGATTAAAGGAGAAAGAAAAAATTTTTATCAGGCAAATCTGGATGTTTTAAAAATTGTTATTAATTGTTTAAAAAATGGCTTACTTCAACGGATGCAAAAAACCACAGAGAAAATTGTGAAAACGCAAGGAATGCTCAATAAATCTTCAAGTCTTTTTACAAATAAGGAGGAAAAAAATATTGCGGAAGTATATCAGGATAGATTAAAAAGGATAAAAAAAATATCGGAAAAAACAGAAAATTTAGTAAAAGTTTTATCAGGGTTGGTAGAATAAAAGCATAAATTATCAATAGAAGGAAGGAGAATTATTGGAATTAATTGGAAAGATAAGATTATTTTGCTTACCGGGGGAACGGGTTCTTTTGGTCAGAAATTTACCGAGATAATGCTCAAAAAATACAATCCAAAGCTTATAAGAATTTTTAGCCGTGACGAACTTAAACAGTATGAAATGGAACATAAATTTAAATTTGATAAACGTTTGAGGTTTTTAATTGGTAATATGAGGGATAAAGATAGGTTGTCCAGAGTGTGGATGTTGTAGTACATACGGCTGCGTTAAAGCAGGTTCCTGTTTGTGAGTATAATCCTTTTGAAGCAGTTCAGACTAATGTTGTTGGTGCACAAAATGTTATAAAGGCTGCAATAGATTGTAATGTTAGTAAAGTAATAGCATTAAGTACGGATAAAGCAGTGAATCCCATTAATTTATATGGGGCGGCAAAAATGTGTATGGAGAAGATATTTATTGCTGCTAACTCCTATGTAAGTGTAAATTGTAAAACTCAGGTGAGTTGTGTTCGTTATGGTAATGTTTTAGGTAGCAGAGGTAGTGTGGTGCCGTTATTTAGAAAACAGAAGTTAAAGGGTGTTATTACTATAACGGATGAAAGAATAACACGATTTTGGATGACCCTTGAGCAAGGAGTAGAATTTGTTATTAAGTCTATTGGAATGATGCAAAAAGGGGAAATTTTTATTCCTAAAATGCCGAGTATGAAAATTGTTGATTTGGCTAAATTAATTGCGCCTAAATGCAAAATGAATATCATGGGTATAAGACCCGATGCCGGATTGCCACCCAAATATTTGAGATTAGTATTGGGAAAAAAATTAAGAAAAATATTTCCAAAGCAACCCCATTAAAAATGGAGTTTATTGAAATTTAATAATTCATGGGTGATATTTGTTTATATATGAGGGATATTTATAAAAAAGGGAATTATGCAGATTAACATAACTGATGTTATTAAACAATCAGCAAAATTTAATATTGTAAAAATAATTACCGGCTTTATTTATATACCAAGAAATGTAATCATAGCTGCTTTTCTTTTACCGGAAGAATATGGAATAGTTGGTTTTCTTTCTTTGTGGTTGACTTATGCAAATTTTTTAAATCCCGGTATTTTTTCTGCCGGGCAACGGGAAATTTCTTATTTTTTGGGGAAGAACAATGAAAAGGAAATGCTAAGAATACAAAATATATCTATTTCCGCAAGTCTGCTTTATTCTATTATTCCTTTTTTTGTTGTCTTTTGTGCTTCATTTTTTTTCGATAATCCTGTAATAAAGATTGGATTGATAATTACAGCGATTAGTTTTATTATGACTCGTTTAGTTAATTATTGTGTGCAAACAAATTTTTCCAAACAAAAATTTACTTTAGTTGCTAAAGGTAATTTAATTAATGCGGTATCAATTTTTATAGCTTTAATTGCTTTAATATTCTATTTTAGAATTTATGCAATATTAATTGCTCCGATTATTGGAGCAATTGTTACAGGATTTTATTATTTTAAAAAAAGTTCACTTGGATATAAATTTCAATTTGATTGGGGGGAAATTAAGAGACTATTTAAAGTTGGAATTGTTTTGAGTATAGGATCTTTTGTTTTCTGGGGATATGCAATAGCAGATAGGACTATTATTGCTGCATCTTTGACATTAAGGGATTTAGGTCTTTATGTTTATGCAATAGGATTTGTTAGATTTGGAGGGGATATTTTTGCTGATTTTGGAAGGGTTCTTCAACCGATATTATGGGAAAAATCCGGAAGAGAAAAAAAAATTATCGATGCATTTAGTGATACCAAAAGAATTAGCGTTTATTTAGCAGTCTGTACTGCTTTAGCAATTCCTTTTTTTCAAACCTGTTTTTATTTTTTAGTAAATTTGATTACTATTAACTATAAAGAAAGTATGTTTCTCTTTTATATATTATCATGCAATCTTTATTTGGCATCTCTTATAGTTATTCCTAATCTCATTCTTTCTTCAAAAGTTGTTAATAAACAAGCAATTTCTACCACTATTTATATTGTTGGATTAGTTTTAAATGTGGTTTTTGATTTGCTTGTTATTCGTTTAGGATATGGTATTTACGGTATTGCCTGGGTAACTGTAATCAGTCAAGGCTTAGTTACCTTTGTCGCTTATTTCTTAATCCGAAAGTATGTTTTTGTTCAGAGCAAGGAGTTTGTTTTTTTCTTACCTTTGATTGTGTTTCCTTTTTTAATAAGTATGATGTTTACTGTTTTTCATAATTTACTTGGTTTGACAGTATTAAATCCCTGGTTCTTTGCTCTTATTTCTTTATCAATGCAAGTAATTATCTGGAGTATAGTTATTTCAATAGGATACAGAAAATATTTTTCTAAAGAAAAAATAATTAATTTTATCAGGGAATTTATTGGTTTTACAGCTGAGAAAATTAAAAATTTTAAAAAGGCATAAATATGAAAACTTATTTGCTGGAAACATACAGCCAGGATTTGAAATTTGAAGAAAACAGTAAAATCATTGCTTTGACTCCGAAAGTTTGTTATGAATTAGACAAGAGAGGAATCAAATATTATTTTTTAAATGATTATTATTCTCCGGTAAAAATGTTAAAAGAAATGAGTGATTATTTTACTTTACAACTTGATTGGTTTAATCGGTTTGATGAATTTCTCTTTGAACTTTTTCCCTGGGCAAAAAAAATAAAATTAAAATTGGCAACCCTATATTACCTTTTCTTGAAAAACATGATAGATCCTGTAATTGGCCGCAGCAAGATGTTGTCGGGTCTGGTAGAACAGGTTAAACCTTCCGCGATAATTTATGTGAGTAAAGAGTTTAAGAAAGAGGAAGTAGATTTTACTTTGTTGTTCTGGAAGCAGAATTACAGTTTGTTTCCCCGACTTGTTCCCATAGTTTGTAAAAAATATTCTATACCATTTTCTATAATCGAAATTAAAAGGACAGAAAGCCATGGTTTTAAAGGAAAATTCATTGAATGTTTGAAGAATTATTTTAAAAAAATAAGTATATAAAAAAACTGTATTTTAATTATAAACATAAAAAAATAGATATGTTTCCAAAAGTTGATAGAGAAGGAAAGAAATGTACATTTTTATTGTTAAAAGAAGGATATGGCATTGAACGGTTAATTAAAGATGCTGTTAAACGGGGACATAAGGTTTTTATAAAAAACGGGAAACAAATTATAAATTGTTCTTTATTTGGAGTAAAAAGATATGGTATAATTAATGATGATTCTTTAAAAACTCCGTTTCAATGTGAAGGTAATTGGTTGGAAATAGAGAAAAAGATTCTTACCCAGACAAAAATTTTAGGTTGGATAAATAAACATTGTGGGATAGACGTGTCTGATATTGTGTTACCAAGATTAAGGTTTTTTATTGAAAACGTTTGTCCTGAAATTTTATCTTTAATAAAAAATTATGTTGAATTTTATGATAAACATAATATTGATTTTGTCGTTACACCGTATCGATGGGACTCAGATGATTATGCAGCAATTGCTCTTGGAGCAAAGATTATCGAAAAACATATAACCATTGATAAAAACCTGGAAGGGCCGGATCATTTTTTTTCTCTCGAACCTGATGATTTGAAAGATTTGGTAAGAGGAATTCGTGATATTGAAATGGGATTAACTGAAGTTTCAGGAAGACCGGATGAAAAGGCAAGAAAGAAGATGTATAGGAGCATACATCTTGCCAGGGATATCTCAAAAGGAGATATTTTGAAAGAAGAATATCTGGAAATTAAGCGTCCGGCCGGGGGAGTGGAACCAAAATATTTTCATAAAATCATGGGTAAAAAAGTTATTCGTGATTTGAAAGCTTTAGAACTTCTTCAGTGGGATGACCTTGAATGAGAAAAAGAATTGCTAAATTGCCGATTATAGTTGAGACTCTGACGCAAAAAAAAATGCACAGAGTTATAGCTCTTGTTCAGGTGCGTATGAGTTCGTCCCGATTACCCGGCAAGGCTCTTATGCCCTTATGTAACCGCCCGATTTTAGGTCATATTATTGACAGAATTCGAGCGGCACACCTCGTAGATAACATCGTTATTGCCACTTCGAATAGAGAACAGGATAACTGTATTTCGAAGTTTTGTAAACAGGAGAATGTCGTCTGTGAAAGAGGAGATGAGGTAGATGTTTGTAAACGCATGTATGATGTAATGGAGAAATATTCTGCAGACAATTATTTGCGGTTTTGTGGGGATGCCCCTATGCATGATCCTGAAGTAATTGACAGTATTATACGCTTCCATTTGGAAACAGGAGCGGATTATACAACAAATGGTGTGGGGCAAACCAGAACATTTCCTTTAGGGATAGACGTACGAATTGCAAAAGGATATTTGTTTATAGACAGTTTTGAAAAAAGGGATGATTCATTAAAAAAGGCAGAAAACCCTCTTGCTTATGTACATAATCATTTAGAGAAGTATAAAATTTCTTTATATAAAGCACCAATAGAAATAACGAGGCCTGAATTGCGTTTTATTGCTGACTATCCCGAAGATATGGGAGTATTGAAAACGGTTTTTGATGCATTCTATCCTGATAATCCTTTGTTTGGCTGCCGGGAAGCAATTTATTATGTGGATAGTCATCCTCATTTAAAGGAAACCATGAATACTGTTAAGTCTCATTTAAGTAAGAGAATATCTAGTACTTTAAGGGATGCCAGTTATAAAAGGAAGTGTTAGTATGAAAAAAAAACAAGGGTTAAATATTATATGTATCATTCCTGCCCGGGGAGGTTCGAAAGAAATTCCCGGAAAGAATCTTATGAGTTTTTGTGGAAAACCACTTATTGCCTGGTCAATAGAACAGGCAAAAGCAAGTAAATATATAGGAAAAGTTTATGTGTCGTCTGATGATGAAAAGATTCTAAAGGTTTCCGGAAAGTCAGATGCAGAAATCATAAAGCGTCCTAAGAAACTGGCTACGGATATTTCTTCATCAGAACAAGCTTTATTACATGCAATAAGTTATATCAAAAAATTTAATAAAAAAACAATTGACATAATAGTTTTTCTTCAGGCTACTTCTCCGGTGAGAACAAGCGAGGATATTGATAATGCAATAGGACTTTTTATATCTAAAAAAGCAGATTCCCTTTTTTCGGCAGCAGCCCTGGAAGATTTTTGTATATGGAAGAAAGAGGATAAGAAATTGATGAGTTTAAACTATAATTATAATAATAGGGGCAACAGACAAAATAGACAGCCTTTGTATTTGGAAAACGGTTCTATTTATATTTTTAAACCGGCGATTTTAGAAAAGTTTAATAATCGTTTCGGAGGAAAAATCGAAATGTACATAATGGATTATAGAAAATCTTTTGAAATAGATACAGTAGAGGATATAGATATATGTGAGTATTTTATGCAGAAAATATTTTGCACGAAAAAAGTAGTGAAGAAATAACAGAATTTGAAGAAAAATTTTTTAAGGGAAAGTTAGAAAACATGGAGGTACAATATGACAGTATTTATTATTTCGGAGATAGGGATTAATCACAACGGAGACTTGCAAATAGCTAAGAAATTAATTGACTTAGCTGTATTTTCAGGTTGTGATGCGGTTAAGTTTCAAAAGAGAACGATAGATAAGGTTTATACAAAAGAATACCTTGATTCTCATCGGGAAAGTCCATGGGGTACGACTCAAAAGGAACAAAAAGAAGGGCTTGAGTTTGGGGAAGAGGAGTATAATGAAATAAACAGATATTGTAAGGAAAAAAATGTTGAATGGTTTGCTTCAGCCTGGGATATAGATAGTCAACGGTTCTTAGAAAAATATAATTTGAAATATAACAAAATTGCTTCAGCGATGTTAACCCATTGGGAATTACTTAATTTAGTAGCAGATGAAAAAAAATATACTTTTATTTCAACAGGGATGAGTTCCCTTGAGGAAATAGATAAAGCGGTAGATATTTTCAAAAATAAAAAATGTCCTTTTGAATTAATGCATTGCAATAGTACTTATCCCATGAAAGATGGAGATGCAAATCTGCAGGTTATTCAATCACTCAGGAAAAGATATAATTGCAAGGTAGGGTATTCAGGGCATGAAATCGGTTTACAAATTTCGCTTGCAGCGGTAGCTATGGGAGTTACTTCTATTGAGAGACACATAACCCTGGATAGGACTATGTATGGTTCTGATCAGGCAGCATCTTTAGAATCAGGGGGGGTTATAAAATTAGTAAGAGATATTAGGATTATAGAAAAGGCAATGGGGGATGGGGTAAAAAGAGTTACAAAGGACGAAAAGGTAGTGCGTGATAAATTAAAACCACATTTTGATTATCTTTATCCCAGAAAATTGTAATAGAAACTGTAAAATATTTCATATAGGTGGGTGCGGATATGTCTGTCATTAACTCTGATGATTATCATGATTATGTATTTAAGGACGGAAAGTTTATTGGGCAATTTGAGCAAATGTATCAAAAATCGAAGGAAATTCCATGGCATCAGGATAAAGACCCCTATCTTTTAGATTGTAAGATTGCCCTAAATATATTAGAAAAAAGAGCTCCTTATAAAAGTATTTTGGATGTTGGGTGTGGATTGGGATATTTCACAAAGGAAGCAGGCAAATTGTGTCAAAAAGATGGAAGTGTTTTGGGTGTTGATCTTTCTCCTACGGCCGTTAATAGAGCGAAACAACTTTTTTCTCATACAGACTTTGAAGTAATGGATATCACCCGGGATCTTTATGCGCAAAATTGGAAAGGAAGAAAATATCATCTCGTTATTGTTAGAGGGTTGTTTTGGTATGTATTTTCTAAGATTGATAGGGTTTGCCAAAACATTATAGAATTAATAGATAAAAATGGATATCTATTAATTCAGCAAAATTTCCCGCCGTTAGACAGCAATTTTGTTGGTAAAGAAATTCTTCCAAAACCGGAGAGTTTATTAAGTTATTTTAAATCTGATGTTACGGAGTTAATAATTAATTATCTGGAAGATAGCAAACAGAATCAAACTAATAATAACTGGATATATATGTTTGGACTAAAAAAATGAGTGTACCGGGTAAATTAGATAAAATTTAAAGGTAAAACTAAAAATCCTTAATGAGAGGTAATGATATGAAAACTCAAAAAAAACAACGATTAGTTTATTGTAATGGAAAATTTGTTCCCGAAACAGAAGCCGGAATATCTATATATGATTCTGCATTGATGTTCGGTGATATGGTTTTTGAAATGACCAGGTCTTTTAATAAAAAACAGTTTAAATTACGGGAACATCTTCAACGGTTATATACAGGAATTAAAATCTTGAGAATTCCTTTAAAGATACCTATAGCGAAAATGGAAAAACTTTGTTATGAAGTAATTGAAAAAAATGCTCCATTATTTAATGATGACGATGAACACAGATTAATGATAAATGTGAGCCGCGGTCCTTTAAGCATTTATGCCCATGTTTTTGACGGGAAATTAGAGCCGACAGTTACAATTGCTGATTTTCCTCTAAAGTGGACGGTTATAGGTATGGGAAAACTTTTTAATACAGGCATTAATGCTGTTATTCCTTCTCAGAGGACAATTCCTGCATGTCTACTTGACCCGAAAATAAAAAATAGAAGCAGGATTTATTACCAGTTGGCAAATATAGAGGTTTCGCAATATAAAGGAAATAATAACTGGGCATTGTTGCTTGACCCTGATGGTTTTATAGCAGAAGGGACAGGTGATAACTTCTTCATAGTAAAAGACGGTATAATTATAACACCTGAGGGCAGAAATGTATTAAGAGGAATAAGCAGGGCTTATATCTTTGAGTTGGCAGAAGAGTTGGATTTAGAGTGCGTAGAGAGAAATATAGAACCGTATGACGTATATACTGCAGATGAGTCATTTATGACCGGAACCCCCTTTTGTATATTGCCTGTTACGAGTTTAAATAGTATCAGTATTGCTGATAAGAGAATGGGAAAAATTACCAAAATACTGCTGGATAAGTGGAGTAAGAACGTTGGGGTTGATATAACAAAACAAATTAAACGGTATAATAAAATTCTACAAAAAAGCAGGGCAGGTGCTCCTACTCCTTATTCTTTTTAAGTTGAGAAAACAAATAGATGATAGATTTTAGATGTTTTTTTAAGAGCAGAATAAAATAAAGATATTTTTGTAATAGAGAGGGAAAAGTGGATTGCTGTTTCAATGGGCTTACTACGGTAAATATAGAATTAACTACGCGATGTAATAAGAATTGCTGGATGTGTGGGAGGAGAAAAATAGAAAGAGAATATCCCGAGATTGCGCTGAAATACGGAGATATGGATTTTGAATTGGTAAAGTCCATAGCCAAGCAGTTACCGGAAGAAATAGTGGTTCAGCTTCATAACAATGGTGAGTCTCTCCTCTATCCGAGATTTGGGGATGCGATTAAACTGTTTAACAGGCAGATAAAGTGCGTGGATACTAATGGTAAACTGATAGTGGAAAAAGCTGATGAAATTATAGACAATTTGAATACAATAACCATTTCAGTATTTGAAAATGATGAGGAAGCGGACAAACAGTATGAATTAATTAAAGAATTCTTAAAAATAAAAGGAGACAGAAAACCTTTCACTATCATCAGAGCATTGGGGAATGTAGATTTAGAAAGATATAAGAAATTAGATGTCCTCATTGCCACAAGAGTTCTGCATTCTCCGATGGGGAGTTTTAAATATAAGAAAAAACCAACAATACCCGAGATAGGAATTTGCCTGGATATACTCAGTCATATGGTTATCAGCAGAGATGGGAAAGTCTCTATCTGTGTGAGGTTTGACCCATTAGGATTGGGAGTTATCGGAGATGCAAATAAAACTCCTTTGGTAGATATCTGGAATAGCCCTCAAAGAAAAGAATGGTTAAAATACCACATAGAAGGCAAGAGGGATAGAATACCTCTGTGCAGTTACTGTAAATTCTGGGGAGTAGCAACAGGTTATTGAAAGGTAAATTTTCCAGGAGAAGTTATGGCAAAGATATTATTGTTGCACCCAAGATACCGGGGTCGAAAACCTAGCTACGTACCTTCCGGTCTTCTGTGTGTAGCTGCGATACTCAAAGCAAAAGGGCATAAGGTGCAAATAGTTGATTCCCAGGTTCATAAATATAGTCCTTGCGAAGCCTTACAGGCAATAGCAAAGATAGATTTCTCTCTCCTTGGGATTGGGGGAATCTCTACATCCTACTATTTTTGGAAAGAGTTTGTTCCATTATTTCGTCAGAAATATGGAGACTCTATCCCGATTATAGCCGGGGGGAGTGTTGCTTCAACAATGCCAGAGACCTTTTTGAAGTTTATTGAAGTAGATGCGCTATGCACCGGTGATGCCGAGCCAGTAGTTGCTGAGTTAACGGAACACCTTTTAGATCATCACTCTCTTGATAATCTTGGCGGAATTGGCTACAGAAAAGGTGAGGATTTCGTCGTAAAACCAGGACTCCGGGTAAAAGATATGGACTCCGAGGTTCCAATTCCACCGTATGATTTGATAGATATTGATGATTACCGGACTTCTTTCCCTCCCTATAGTGCGCACTGGCACTATATTCAACAAAATAATAAGCGCAAAAAAGCTCTTGAGTTTATGTTGTTTTCCAGTCGAGGATGTCCTTACAATTGTTTCTTC
Source organism: bacterium (assembly GCA_023132075.1). Taxonomy (GTDB): domain Bacteria; phylum CBDUZB01; class JAGLHV01; order JAGLHV01; family JAGLHV01; genus JAGLHV01. The sequence continues at coordinate 44 of JAGLYT010000016.1, read as the reverse complement.
TGTTCCAGAAATTTTGGTCGGCAGTTTGTCCAACACTCAGTAGA
>JAGLYT010000159.1 GCA_023132075.1 bacterium | reverse complement strand
GTTCTTCCCTTGGATATAGGGAAGAAGGTTCATTTGGTGTACGGGATATGGCATTTACTATAGGTTATGCACAAAGGTTGCCGGTAGATTTGTTGTGGGCGGTAAAATCTTTTAGCTCATGGAATTTAGAAAGGTTGGATTTAGGCGGGGCGTTGAAAATAATTCAGCGTAAATTAGATAATGTATCTGCTCTTGCTTTTGCTCTGGATGTGGGTTTGAAGTATAGGCTTCCTGTAAATCGTTTTCCTTTGATTGATATTGGATTAGTGTTTCAGAATATGGGAACTTCAATAAAATTTGATAAGGATGATGATCCGTTACCGTTTATGGTAAAATTAGGGATGGTTTCTAAGATAAGAAAAGGGGCTTCGCATTTATTTACAGGAGGGGTAGACTTTAATTTTCCACAAAGAGAAGAAATAAAAATGAATTTGGGAGTTGAATATAGTTATAAGAATATGTATGCAGGCAGGTTAGGATATAAATATAATTATGATACAGCAGGGTTAACAGCGGGTTTAGGGTTTTGCTATGAAAATTATCAGATAGATTATTCTTTTGGGCTGGATGAGATTTTGGGAGATATTCACAGAATTACCCTGGGATATCGGTTTAAATAATAGGTGGGTAATTTTGTTGATGTTGAATTTAAAATGTGCCTAAAATATCAATAAATTCCTGTTTTTCCGATTGTGTCATAATTATAAGTGCTCAATTTGTCGGGTGGATGTTTGATTTTTGAAATCAGTATGTTTTTTTTCTTCTTAATTTTCTTTTGAGGGATGAGAAACAGAGAAAAAGTAGTAGATTTTTAGACTGGCAGGCAGGGAATAAAGGCAAAAGGAGAATAAAAAACAATGAAAAAAACAAAAGAAGCAGTTATGAATAAATTTAAAAAATTAGGAAAAATGAAATTAAAAACAGTTATTTTGCTTTTAACGTTTATAAGTGTTGGATATTTAATGTTGGTTGTTTCCCTTTATGCGGCGGTACCGCAAAGGATAAATTATCAGGGTAAATTGTTGGATAATTTAGGTGCACCGGTAAGTGACGAGGATCGAGATATTACCTTTAGTATTTTTAATGTATCCACTTTAGGAGCTGCTTTATGGAGTGAAACCCAATCGGTAAGCACACAGTACGGATTGTTCAATGTAATTTTAGGTTCTGTTGCTGCAATTAGTTTAGATTTCAATCAGGATTACTGGTTAGAAGTGCAGGTAAGCGGTGATGGAGCAATGACTCCAAGGCATAAGTTAGTGAGTACGCCGTATAGTTTTCGTGCGGAAGATGCCAACAATTCAGAACAATTAAATAGCCAGAGTGCCGGTTATTATCTTGATGCTTCTAATATTAACGCAGGGACTTTAAGTGATAGCCGGCTTTCTTCCAGTGTAAGTTTGTTGGGTTCCAGTATTGATGCGAGTGAGATCACGACTAATATCGTATCCAGCGTAGATGGGGTAACTAATGACGGAGGAAACATTGATTTGGTAGCAGGGAGTAACATTAGTATTTTACCTAATGACGGAGCTAATAATATTACCATTTCGGCCAGTATGAGCGGGGATAATTTAGGAAATCATACGGCTACGCAAAATATTAATCTTAACGGTAATTATCTTTCCGGTGACGGAGGGAGTGAGGGGATTTACGTGACCAATGATGGAATCGTCGGTATTGGCATAACTACTCCTGTTAATTGTGTTCTCCATTTGTACAATAATTCTGATAAGTGGCATACATTGAGAAGTACAAATGAAAATACAGACTCATTTAATATTGCAATTAATGGAATAGCTTCAGGGAGTGGAGCGGCGGTTAATTTCGGAGTTTGGGGGTCGGCTTCAGCCACAAGTGGAACAAATTATGCTGTTTATGGAACTGCGACTAATGGGGCTACAAATTGGGCAGGTTATTTTAGTGACGGAAATGTTCATATAGCAAATAACCTTTGGGTGGGGACGACCTCTCCTGCTGTCAGTCGTAAATTATGGGTCAGCGGGGATGCCGGAGGAACAACTGCCTGGAGTAATGATTCCCATTCTTCTTACAAAGAAAAATTTAAAGAAGTGTCGGTTTTGGATAAAATAAAAAATTTAAATATTATGGAATGGCAATATAAAAAAGAACATTGTTTACAGGATACCTATCGGCATTTAAGCCCTTTTGCCGAGGATTTTAAAGATAAATTTGGATTAGGAAAGTCAGAGCGGGAAATTCAGGCATTAGATGTTGCCGGGGTAGCGTTGAAGGCGGTTCAGGAACAGCAGATTACAATTGAGGAATTGCGTAAAGAAGTTTTGTTATTGAAAGAAAGAATGAAAAAATAAACGGTTAATTGTTTTTATTAAGGGATGTTATATAGCTAATAAAAGTTATAAAAATTATAATTGGATAAATTTGAAGAGGATAAAAAAAATTATAATGAAAATAAGGACAATAAAGGGGGCAGCAAAAATGGTTAATAAAATTAAAAACATTAAATGGACAATAGAGGTTTTTTTATTAGTTATTTTTTTGTTAGGTGTAATATCTGTATTTTCATTAGCGATGAGTTCTGCTAATTATGCTATTAATTGGGATGTAATCAATGGAGGAGGAGATGATGCTAGTTCGGGTGGTATTTATCAGATAAAGGCTTCCGTTGGTCAGCCTGCAATTGATTTAACGGCAGCAACTACTTATCAGTCAGAAGGGGGCTACTGGAGTGGAGTCGATGCGGGTGTAGTTTTTTCATATCAGACAGACAATCATATAAAAAACAGCACAGAGGGAACTTATATCGGGGATAATATTTATAATAGTGATGGAACAAATCAGACTAAGGCACAGAGTGTAGATAATGATGCCACAGCAACATATCATATCAGGCTTGAAAATGACGGAAATACTTCTGATACCTTTGTAGTCACCGGTACCGGCGGGGTTAGCGACTGGACAGTAAATTATTATGATGCTCTGAGCGGAGGAAGTGATATTACCGCTGATGTTACCGGAGCAGGATGGTCTAGCGGGGCGTTAGCCAGTGGAGCAAACACGGAAATACGTGTAGAGGTGACCCCGGGAGCAGAGGCAGGAGGAGGGACTTTCAGGGAAATATTGGTTACATCAACTTCACAGGGAGACAGTAATATTGATGCGGTAAAAGCCTGTACTGCTTGTGGTAGTTTTGAAGATGAAGGTAGCTGTTCTTTTACTGATATTGTTCCTGAATTTATTGAATTGGAAAAAGAAGAAGCATTGTTAAAAATATCCATTAATGTTCCCGAACATGATGCTATCTGGAACAGTTTAAGAATAGGTAAGATTGGAACAATACAGGATATTAATGTTGTTGCTGTCAGGGTTTATCTGGATAATGGGAATCAGGAGTTTGATGGAAGTGATACTTTATTTGGAGAAGGAACATTTAGTAATGGGGAAGTTGATATTGAGTTTACTACTCCTCAAACTATTAATACAGCGATTAAAAGTTATTTTGTTACCTGTGAAATAGGGGCTAATGCGGGAATAGGGACAACAATAGGTATTACTTGTGATCCTGGTTTGTTTTCTATAGCATTACCGGATAGTATGGATTCGGAGTTATATTGCTTTGATACAAAAACAGCAACGATAGTAGAGGTCATTATTTCTAAAGCCAGGTTGCATCCGAATTTTCCTAATCCTTTCCGACCCGGAAAAGGGGAGACAACAACTATTCAGTATGATTTAGGTGAGGATGCAAATAGTATTGAAATAGAAATTTATAGTTTATCCGGAGGATTAGTGAGGAAATGGTCCGGCAATACCCAGAGAGGAAGACATAGGATTATCTGGGATGCAAGTAATCAGGGAGGAAGAATGATATCTTCGGGGATGTACTTTATTGTAATTAAGAAAAATGGTAAAATAATGGATAGAAGTAGAATAGTAGTAATAAAATAATAACATTGGAGGGAGCTAAAAATGAGGATAGTAAAGTATCTTTTGAGTATCGTAATTTGTTTAGCTCTGAGCATGGGAATGTGTTTCGGAGAGGAGAATAGTGTAGGAACAAGTGGGGCGGATTTTTTAAAAATTGGGGTAGCTGCCCGACCGGGAGGAATGGGGGAAACTTATACTGCTGTAGCAGAGGATGTTTATTCGCTACACTGGAATCCTGCGGGTTTGGTCTCGGTTAAGGGTAAGGAGATTTTTACTACCTATACTCGCTGGTTTGAGGAAACTAATTATGGTTTAGTTAGTTATGCTCAATCTTTAAAAAGGGACAGGACTATAGGGGGAAGTCTTGTTTTACTTAGTTCAGGTGGGATAAAAAGAACTGTAATAGATGATAGTTCTTCCCTTGGATATAGGGAAGA
>JAGLYT010000158.1 GCA_023132075.1 bacterium | reverse complement strand
TTAATCGGTGCAGGAAAATTAGGGACTGCTCTTTTAAAATTTGAAGGGTTTTCTAAATTTAATAGCAGAATTACCTGTGCTTTTGATAGTGATAAAGGTAAAATCGGGCAAATAATTAACGGTATAAAAATCGAGGATATTAAATTTTTAGGGGAAATAATAAAAGAAAAACAAATTAGAATTGCCATAATAACGGCTCCTCCGGAAAAAGCACAAGGGATAGTAGATGAATTGGTGCGGTTAAAGATTAGAGGCATTTTGAATTTTGCGCCGGTTATTCTTAAAATACCCGATGGTATATTTATATCTAATGTGGATATGGCTTGTGAGTTGGAAAGTTTACTTTTTTTTGTTAAACATAAAGACGGGCTTGCAATGACGGAGACAAAAGCCTAATAAATTGGGCAATTACATTGATTATGATACAGTCTGTTTGCAGGAATGACGGAAAAGAACAGGAATGGCAGAAGAAGGACAAAGAATATAGTTTGGCAATAGGGTTAAATAAGGGATATTAAAAAATTATTAAGTAAAAAGTGGAGGTGTATCGATGAAAAAGGAAAAACTTAACCAAATAATGGAGAAGTTTGAAAACAAACAGCAGGCATTGCTTCCTTGTTTGCATTTTATTCAGGAGGAAGAAGGCAAAATAAGTGAAGAAGTAATGAATTTTTTAGCGGAAAAATTAGATATTCCACGGGTAGAAATTTATAGTGTAGTCAGTTTTTATTCTATGTTTTCTCTGGAAAAACAGAATAAATATGTAATAAGGGTTTGTGCCTCTTTGTCTTGTTATCTCAACGGAACAAATAAAATCATAGAAACATTGAAAGAAGTTTTAGGGATAAAGATAGGAGAATCAACCCCAGACGGAAAGTTTACTTTGGAAGAAGTATCCTGTTTGGGATTGTGTGACCAGGCTCCGGCAATGATGATTAATGATAGAGAGTATGGGAATTTGAGCGGGGATAAAGTGAAGGAAATTATTAAGAGTTGTTAGTGAAAGAGATTATGGATTAAAATCCCCCTGGCCCCCTTTTTCAAAGGGGGGAAAAATGATGCGGGCGGGCAGGCAGAGTAAATAAATAAAAGAATATAAATTAGTAGCGGGAGGGGAAAAAATGAAGGTACTTCTTAGGAACATAGAGAAAAAGGGTTACACGGCTGATATTAAAGATTATCTTGCATCTGAAGGGTATCAGGCTTTAAAAAAAGCGATTACGCTGAAACCGGAAGAAATTATTTCCGAGGTAAAAACGTCCAAATTAGTAGGCAGGGGAGGGGCGGCTTTTCCCACGGGATTAAAGTGGGAATTTAGTAGAAAAAGTAAAGAAGGTCCTAAATATGTAGTTTGTAACGCTGATGAAGGAGAGCCGGGGACATTTAAAGACCGGCAGATTTTAGAAAAAGACCCGCATTTAGTACTGGAAGGAATGATTATTTGTGCCTTTGCTATAAAAGCTGAAGTAGGGTTTATTTATATCCGGGGAGAATATAATCATGCTTATGAGGTTTTAGAAAAAGCTATTAAACAGGCGGAAGAAAAAAACCTTTTAGGAAAAAACATTCTCGGCTCTGATTTTTCTTTTCAGATTAAACTTTATCGCGGAGCAGGGGCTTATGTTTGTGGAGAAGAAACGGCTCTTTTAGATTCATTGGAAGGGAAAAAGGGACAATCGCGGGTAAAGCCGCCTTTTCCCACTTTTGTGGGATTAAATAATAATCCTACGGTTTTAAATAATGTAGAAACTTTTGCTAATATATCCGAAATTATTTTAAAAGGCGGTAAACAATTTTCTCAGGTAGGGTCTTCTGCATGTCCCGGGACAAAATTGTATTGCCTTTCCGGGGATGTCAATAAACCCGGGGTATATGAACTGCCTATGGATATTACTTTAGGAGACTTAATAAAAAATCACGGCGGTGGAGTTAAGGGAAAATTAAAAGCAGTCCTGCCGGGCGGGGTTTCCAGCAGTTTATTAACGGATAAAGATTTGGGTGTAACGATGGATTATCCTAATGTGCAAAAAGCAGGGAGTATGCTGGGTTCCGGGGCGGTTATTGTTATTAATCAGGAACGATGTATGGTAGATATAGCTAAACGGTGTATTGAATTTTTTGATTATGAATCCTGTGGGAAATGTACCCCTTGTCGCGAAGGCAGTAAACGGGCACGGGAAATTTTAAATAACATTGCCGGCGGCCGGGGAGAATTAAGTAATTTAGAACTTCTTAAAGAGTTGCAGGAAGTGTTGTATGATACTTCCCGTTGTGGATTAGGGCAGGCAGCACTTAATGTAGTAGTTTCTGCTTTAGATAAATTTCCTGATGAGTTTAAAAAACATATTACTAAACAAAAATGTGAGCTCAATGTGTGCTCAATGAATAAGGGAGGGAACGTTTAAAAATGTCTAATTTAATAAATTTTACCATTGACGGACAAAAGGTTCAGGCAGAAAAAGATACGACTATTTTCCAGGCGGCTAAAAAAATAAATATTAACATTCCTCATTTATGCCAGCATGAAGCATTATCTATCTATGGTGCGTGTAGGATTTGTATGGTAGAAATTGAAGGAAGACCGCGATTAGAACCCTCCTGTGCTGTAGTAGTAGAGGAAGGAATGAAAGTAACAACTAATAATCAAAGAATCAGAAAAGCACGTAAAATGATTGTGGAATTATTATTGGCCAATCATCCGGAGGATTGTTTTACCTGCGATAGAAGCCAGATCTGCGAATTGAGAAAATTAGCTTATGATTTAGGTATAAAAGAATTAAGATTTGAAAAAGCAAGAAAATATGATTATAAAGAAGACACCTCTTCACCTTCGGTAATCAGAGACCCTAACAAATGTATCTTATGCGGCCGTTGTATTAGAGTGTGCAAAGAGATTCAGTCGGTAGGAGCGATTGATTTTGTTAACAGGGGAGGGCGTACTCAGGTTTTGACTTTTTTTAATCAGGGATTGGATAATATAGAATGTACTAATTGCGGACAGTGTATTCTTGCCTGTCCTACCGGAGCATTAAGGGAGAAAACAGTAGTAGATGAGGTCTGGGAAGCAATTGCCGACCCTAAAAAGGTTGTAATAATGCAGACGGCTCCGGCAGTAAGAGCTGCCATTGGTGAGGAATTTGGTTTGCCGGCGGGAAGTTTAGTTACCGGTAAAATGGCAGCAGCTTTAAGAAGATTAGGGTTTGATAAGATATTTGACACTCAGTTTACAGCGGATTTAACCATTGTGGAAGAAGCGAATGAATTGTTGGAAAGAGTAACCAATAAAGGAACATTGCCTTTGATTACTTCCTGTTCGCCGGGCTGGATAAAATATATTGAACATTTTTTTCCTAAATGTTTAGGGCATGTATCTTCCTGTAAATCTCCCCAGCAGATGTTTGGAGCAATAGCTAAAACTTACTATGCGGAAAAGATAAAAGTAAAACCGGAAGATATGTATGTTGTTTCCATTATGCCTTGTACTGCTAAGAAATTTGAAGCAGCGCGTCCGGAAATGAATGATTCGGGAGTGCAGGATGTTGATGCGGTGTTGACTACCCGGGAAGCAGCTCGGATGATTAAAGAGGCGGGGATAGATTTTGTTAATTTGCCGGATGAAGATTTTGATAAACCGTTAGGAATATCAACCGGAGCGGCAGTAATCTTTGGTGCTACCGGAGGAGTAATGGAAGCTGCCTTGCGGACGGCATACGAGGTAGTAACCGGAAAAACTTTAGAAAAAGTAGAATTTGAACAGGTGCGGGGAATGGAATCGATTAAAAAAGCCAGTGTAGTTCTTAATGGATTGGAAGTAAAAGTAGCCGTAGCTCATGGATTGTCCAATGCTAAGTTTTTATTGGAAGAGATTGCGCAGGGCAAGTCTCCGTATCATTTTATTGAAGTAATGGCCTGTCCCGGAGGATGTTTAGGCGGCGGCGGACAGCCGATGCCTACTAATTTAGAGGTAAGAAAAGCACGGGCAGCCAGTATATATCAGGAAGATGAAGGAAAAACAATTAGAAAGTCGCATGAAAATCCCGCTATTAAGACGCTTTATGAAGAATTTTTAAAGAAACCCTTAGGAGAAAAGTCTCATCATCTTCTGCATACGCATTATAAAGAAAGAGGAATTCCTAAGAAATAAAAACGGATTTTGTATAAAATTGAATAATGATTCTGAGGGAAGGGCATATTCGTCTGAAACCAAGGGAAAAATAGAGTAAGGAAGATATTTTATCCCAGCCTTTCAGACAGAATTTGTCGGGAAGGTTGGGATTTTTTTAGTAAATAATGTAGAAAAGTAATAGAGGGGGGTAATAAAGGCGAAACATGTTTCTCTCGCTTACGCATAATT
>JAGLYT010000157.1 GCA_023132075.1 bacterium | reverse complement strand
ATTAATCCCTGGGTAAGATTATACAGTACAAGGTACTTGTATCCATGGGCAAAGGAGTTGGAAAATTGCCCGCAGACTTTTCATTGTATTTTGCATTTAGATTCTTTTTTAATAAAAGGGATAGGAGAATTAATCGCCGGAGAAAAAGAGGATATTTATCTTACTTTAAGTAAAAAGCCGGTTGTTGATTTAACAGAAGAGGATAAGGATTTTATTCTAAAGCATTTTTTTTACATTCCCAGACAGGTAAATCCGGATTTTTATAGCCGTTATAAAGAATTAAAATCATTACCCGGACACCTTTATACTAATCAGGACTTTTTAGATCTGGAGGTTTTATTTGCTCTATCCTGGCTGGATCCCCAATTGCAGAAAGAATACCGGAATCAATATTTTAAAGGAAAAAATCGTTCATTTACCGAAAGTGAAAAAATGAATGTTTTTGAAAAACAAATGGAAATGGTCCGTCAGGTTCTTCCCTTATTAAAGGCCTTACAGGACAAAAAACAGGTAGAAATAATGTGTACCCCATATCATGAAGTTGTTTTACCGTTGATTTATGACAGCGATTTAGCCGGGATTTCCGATGCTGAAATTAAATTTCCTCCCGAAAATTTTTCTTATCCGGAAGATGTTCAAAGTCACTTAGCTAAAGGATTAATTGCTTATGAGACGTGTTTTGGCTCGTATCCTATGGGCTTATGGCTGCCGGAGGGAGCAATAGCAGAGGAGTTATTTGTTTTTTTTAGTTCTTTCGGTATAAAATGGATATTTGTAGAAGAAGATATTTTAAGAAAATCTCAGGAAGAGGAAAACTTATACCATTCTTGTTTTTTTGGAAGAGAGAAAGACATAACCATTTTTCCTTTACATCGGAAAATATCGAGAAAGATAAATAATATTTATTTTTTACAGGGAGCGGAGAAAGCAAGTAAAAAGTTAGTTAGTGAATTATTTCGTATTAAAAAAAAGTTTAGGAAATCTCAGCGCCAGCCGGAGATAGTAACGCTTAATATGGAAGTAGATAGCGATTTTATATTTAAACTAGATGAAGTGTTTTCCGAATATCCTGAGTTAGTAACGACCATTTATCCCAAATGGTTTGCTAATTACCCTTATTCAAGGGAATTTGATAATATAAAATGTGATTCGGAAAAAGGCGGTTTTTCTGCCTGGCTCGGGAAAGAAAGGCAAAATAGGGCATGGAATAATTTGGTTTATGCCCGTGAGGCAATAGAAAAATATAAAAATAGCGGTGAAGCAAAAATTAAGCGGTTAGATGCAGCATTTGAAAAAATATATACTGCCCAGGAATCAAAATGGTTTTTCTATTTTGGGCAGGATAAGGAAGAGATTGATTTAGATAAAGTAGAGCAGGAATACAATAATTTATTGGCGGGTGTCTATAAGAATATAAAGTATAATGTTCCTGACTACCTGTTAGTCTCTTCAACGGATACGGTAAATGTTGTAGATGCTGATGTTATCTTAAAAGTTTCCGACCCTCTGGAAGATGATAATGGTTGTGGTGATTATATTTATCCTCTGAATGATGTTTTTGTTCCGGGATCTTTTGATCTGGAAGAATTTTCGGTGAGAAAAGAGGAAAAATATTTTGTTCTCAGTATAAAATTAAATAAATTGGATAATCCATGGCAATTACCGTTAGGAATGAGTTTTCCGATAGTTGATATCTATATTGATTTGAATAATATTCCCAGAGCAGGAAGTACTTTTCTTCTGCCGCAAAGAAATGCGTATACGATGCCTAAAGATGCCTGGGAGTACTGTGTTACTATTAATGGGGAAACGCAGAAGATTTACAAAGTAGGAATAGATTTAAAACCTGTTGAGATTGCCGATGTTAAAGTAAAAATAAATTTTGATGAAAAAACAATAAATGCATATATTCCCAAGAGTTTTCTTCGCGGAAATCCAAAAAATTGGGGATTTATTCCCCTTGTTTTAAGTTATGACAATGACTCTTTAGATAATAACTGGAGAGTTAATGCAGTAAAGAAAGAAGTTAGTCCGGGTAATTTTGGCGGGGGATTTTATGAGGAAAAAAATCCTAATATAATTGATGTGATTTTACCTTCCGGTAAAGAACAAGAAAAAATACTGGGTGTTTATAAAAAAAAGCAGGCAGTGCAGATTCCTGCTTTGCGATGTAATTAGAAATGTAGGACAGGGAGGAAGTAATGATAAAAAATGTGTGGCTGTTAATTAAAAGATTATGGAGGAGTTTATTAATAGTAAGTATTCTTTTTATCCTTATTTTTATGCTTTGTAGATTTGGAAAACAGTGTATTTCCCCTTCTTTCTGTGCAGTAAAGCAACAGGTGACCGGTTCTTCTAAAGAGACGAATACGGTAGTTCCTTCGGTACTAAAAAATCTTCAGGATTCTTTTGTGCAGGTAGCCGATTCGGTAAAACCGGCAGTAGTTAATATCAGTGCCATTCATCTAATAGAGCAAAAAATGCCGTATTATGAATTTAACTTTGGTGATCCTTTTGAACAATTTTTCCGGGATTTTTACGGTCAGCAAAAAATGCCTTATCAGAAAGCTCCGCCCCGGAAAAAACAATATCGTAAATTTGGGGCTACAGGTTCAGGGGTAATAATTGATGGCAAAGGATATATTTTGACTAATTATCATGTAGTAAAAGATGCCGGGGAGATAAAAGTTACTTTAAGCGGGGATGAAGGTCATCAGTATAAAGGTAAGGTGATTGGGAAAGATGACCGGTTAGACTTAGCTATCGTAAAGATAAAATCAAGTAAAAAATTGCCTGTGGCTGTTTTGGGAGATTCCGATAAAATGAAAGTAGGAAATTGGGTTTTGGCTGTAGGCTCCCCCTTTGGTTTAGAACAAACAGTTACTGCCGGAATAGTGAGCGCCATACGGCAAAGCGTTCATATTGAGAATAGGACTTATAAAGAATTGATTCAAACTGATGCGGCAATAAATCAGGGGAATAGCGGAGGCCCTTTAGTAAATATAGAAGGTAAAGTAATCGGCATTAATACGGCTATTTATGCACCTATGGGCGGATTTGTAGGGGTAGGATTTGCTATTCCCATTAACAGAGCTAAAGAAATATTGGATGATTTAATTCATAAGGGTAAAGTAATTCGGGGCTGGCTGGGAGTAGAGATAAGGCCGGTAGATGAAGCCATTAGTAAACATTTTGGATTAAAGAAAAAGGAAGGGGCATTGGTCAATAAAGTATTTGCTAATACCCCTGCGGAAAAAGGGGGACTCAGGAGGGGAGATGTTATTTTGGAATTTGATGGTAAAAAAGTAAAAGATTCCCTTGGTTTACAGGATATAGTAGGCCGGACCCCGCCTAATAAAAAAGTTAAAATAAAAGTAATGAGAGATATGAAAGAAAAAAAAATACAAATTGTAACCGAGGAAATGCCTGAAGTTTCCGGTGAAGAAGAAGTAATTGATTCAGAAGAATCTTTGCCTGTGGAACAAAAAATTTCTAAATCCTGGCTGGGAATAAAAGTGAAAAACCTAAACCCGTTATTAACTCAGAGATTAGGTTTATCCGATAATGAAAAAGGAGTAGTTATTGTAGAGGTAGAATCCGGAAGTACTGCCGATGAAGCAGGTTTGTTGCGGGGAGATTGTATACGCAGTATAAACCGAAATCCCGTACCTGATATAGAGGCATTTAATAAAGTGATTAAAAAAGAGAAATTATCTAAGGGCATTGTTCTGGATATAAACAGGAGAGGCCAGTTAATTTATCTTTCGATAACTGAATAAAAGTTGTTTTTTCGGACATAATTTAAATAAGGATTTAACAGATGAATGATTTTCCGGATGGTTTAAATGATGTACAGCGTATGGCGGTGGAACATAAAGAAGGCCCCTTATTGATTTCAGCCGGTGCCGGCTCGGGAAAAACAAGGGTAATTATTTTCCGTATTGCTTATTTAATAAGTAAGGGAGTATTACCGTGGAATATATTAGCGGTTACTTTTACTAATAAAGCCGCTAAGCAAATGCAGGAAAGAATAAATAAATTAATTGGAACAGATGCTTCGGGGGTCTGGATTTCTACCTTTCATTCTTTTTGTACCAGGGTTTTACGGAGTGAAACGGAAAAAATAGATAGAATGAAAAACTTTGTAATCTATGATGAAAATGACCAGGTAGCCCTGATTAAGGAATGTCTTAAGGAATTAAATCTTACCGATAAAAAGCTTAAGCCTAAGATGCTTCGGGCTCTTATCAGTAGAGCAAAGAACGAATTGATGGATTGGGAATCTTATCAAATCTATGCTGAAACCTCCAATGACCAATTTAGAGAAACATTAAGTGATATTTATAAATTATATCAGGAAAAACTAAAAAGGAATAATGCCCTTGATTTTGCCGA
>JAGLYT010000156.1 GCA_023132075.1 bacterium | reverse complement strand
CGTTCACCAGTTACTTTGCTCCGTTCTCACTCCGCAAACAAACTGCAAACATTAAACAACTCCACTCGACTTTCTCCTTGAATACTTTTTTAAAATATGATACTTTTTTAAGGCAAACACATTACCCAAAAAGGATTTCGTCTATTAATTGTTAGATGACATTGCTCAAATATTTAAATATACTTGGAGTCGAGAATGAAAAAAGTAAAGATAGGAACTTGTGAAGCAAATTCATTAATTTCCGAATTGAAACAATCCGATTTCGTTATATTTACAGGATCAACAATTTCCTCTTGGGAGCCAACCTGCCTTTTCTCCGGACGTCAATTTACGGATGAAATGTTCAAATTTCTTTTTCCATTAAACTTTGTAGATAATAATAGTAAAGAACGAGATATTTTAGAAAAGCTTTTTAAGAAAGTACCCTTTGAGCATTTACTAGAAAGATATCCAAATCGTAATATATTAACCTCTGTCTTCACGAAAATATTTTCCTTAAAGGAATATAACCCTCTTCATAAGGTACTTGGACAAGCACTCATAGAAGGTGAAATCAAAGCACTTATAACCACGAATTATGATCTTTGCTTTGATGAAGTATTTAAGCAACGTAATGATTCTCGTGTCTTACGAATAACAGCTAAAGATGACATTGTTCAAGACGACATTAAGAATAAGAAAATATATTTTAAAATTCATGGAAGCGATGATAATCCCTCAACTCTAATTTTTACTCTTACTCATGAGAGTGTTTTAGAATCCTGGAAACGTAAAATTTTATGGGAAACTCTCAATCAAAGGAGGTTGCTGATTATTGGATACTCTGGTGCAGATTTTGAAATTTGTCCAGAAATAGAGCGAATGCCAATCAAACAAATTGTTTGGAATACTAAAGAAGATGAATTCCCAAGCAATAATGCCAAAATACTTTTAACCCAGAAATCTGGAATTCAGTTGATTGGGGACATGAAAACATTGCTCATTGATTTATTTGGAAAGGAAATTGACTCATCATTTAATCCCCAAACAGATAAAATAGATTTTGTCAAATTGTCACTTGAAAGTAATAAAGCTAAAATTTTAGAATGGAGAGCTTCCTTGCTTAATAGTATGGGTGTTCCTTCGTTAGCCCAAAAAGCTAGTGAAGAGCTTTTATCAACTGTTGCTTCTGGCTTAAGTATGGATTACATCAGAGCTATAAGGCAAAAAGCCCAAGCGTTGTTTCATCTCGGAAAATATAGAGAATCGGCTTCACTTTTTCATAAAGCATCGCTTATAGCCAAAAGAATTAATAATAAATATTTAGAAGCCGATTTACTTTTAGACGTGAGCACGTCTTTAAGAAACTATAAAATATTTTGTTTGAAAAATTATGTTAAAGTTGCAGAGAGGATAATAATGAATTTAAAAAATATAGACGAGCAGAAAAGGCATCGTTTATTAGGGAAGATTTTCTTAAGAAAAGCAACACAGTGGAAATTTTTTGGATTGATTGAAAAAAGGTTGAAATTATCTTTTTTTTCTCAATGGATTAATAGAAGGGCAAAGGAATTTTTGCAAAAAGCTGCAAACTTGAGCTTAAATGCTGGTAATTGGTTTGATTTTTATCAAATAAGGTTATTGAGTGACCGTATGGGAATTCCAATTGATATAAGTAGTAGTGATTATTACGAACCTCCACCTACTAAAGATGCATATACTCAATTAGGTTATTACATTCCTTTATCTATTCATTTCCGAGAAGAATTAAAACAAAAGAAAGAATCTTTAACAGAGGAAGACGAGGCAAAGATATATGGTTTCTTCAAAACTGCTAAAGATACAAAGAATTCTCCTGAAATTTGGAAAATAGCATTGGTAGGGATTAAAAAAAGTAGAAAATGGCGAAAAAATAAGCAAGTATGGAAAGATTTCTTTCAATCTTTCTTTGCCTGCCAATATACAATAGGAATGAGAATTTTTAAACTTATATTTGGAGAATAAAAATGTATAACGAAAAATATAGTCTCAAAAGATTTTTGGAACCATGTCAATTTTTATCGGTAAATGGTGGGAAATGTTTATGGAGTTATTTTCGTGCCTTCAAAGGTGCTGGAAAAGAAATGAAAAAGCGGTGTTCAAAGAAACTTTTTAATCCAACAACTTGCTACACCTGACCAAATCCCTCACAAAACTCTGCCCCACATTGACTTTTTCCTTCCTTTTTGCTAAGATGTTTTCTAAAAGATTACAAGAATGCATTCGTTAAGGGAGGACATAAATGAAAAAATGGATATGGTTTTTTATATTAGGGTTCATTTGTGGATGTGGAAATTTTATTATAAGGGAAATAAAACCAGAAGGACTTCCTTTAATTAGTAAAGAACCAGTTTCACTCAGGTTAGATGAAGGAAATATCCGAGATGCTTTGGATGTTTTAAGAGGCTTAGCTATGAAGAATGGTATAATTATAGTTTACGGAGATGATGTTAAAGGGACAGCAACTATGAGCTTTAGAAAAGTTCCTTTGGATAATGTACTGAGGACTATTTTGAAAATGAAGGGATTAGTAATTCATCGAATAAGTAAAAGTGTTTTAAGAATTGCTACACCAGAGGCATTGGCCCAGGAAAGCGATAAAAAGGTAACCCTTGTTACCAAGCTTTTTCACTTCAATTATACTACAGCAACAAATATAAAGGCAGAATTAAAGTATAGAAAAAGACTGCAAGGGACCCAAACGATTATTAATGTTGATGAACGAAGTAATACTCTTATTGTTACAACAACTCTAGAAATGTTAGAAGATATTACGATGCTGATAAAAGAATTAGATGTAAAGAATATATCAAATCCAAGGTAATAAGAGGGAACAGTTAGGAAAGAAAAGATTTTAGCTCTATTTAAGTGTAGCAGGAGTTCCCCATGGTAAAACTAACCCCAAAAATTTCCGGTAAAGAATATAAATTTGAAATCACCGAAGCCCTGGTTAAAACAACTAAAAGACGATTTAGCAAAGTTAAAATAGGGGGTGTCCCCCATATAACAACAATATTTATTTTGAAAAAATAAACGAAACAATTGGGTTATTTTTAAGTTATCACAAGGGCTTTGTTTTTTAAGGAAATCAAAATGCAAGAAACAAAAACATCTGTTAATAATTTGTTCCTTTTAGGAGCAGGTTTTACTAAAGCAGTATTTGATGATGCTCCACTGAACAAAGATTTATTAGAAAAACTATTAAAAAACAACCCAAAGTCTAAATTAAAAAAATATCAAACTAAAGACGAAGATATAGAAATACTTTTAACACATATAGATTTAAAAATTGCATCTGAAGAAAACTCCAACAATAAACTTGAAGAGGAAGAAGAGCGGAAAGATATTGAGACAGAGATAGCAGATTATTTCAAAAAGTTCAGATTTAATAAAGAGGTTATCGAGGATAAAAAATGGTTAAAATCTTTTGCAACAAAAGTTTTTCAACAAGACGACTTAGTAGTTAGTCTAAATTACGACTGTTTTTTTGAAGGGTTATTGGATTTTTGTGGGGTATGGACTCCCAATAAAGGGTATGGGTGTATGGGGGGTCCTTTTACTAAAGGTTTACCTCTAAATTCAAAAAATATTCAAATTTATAAAATTCATGGTTCGGAAAATTTCAGAAAAGCTAAGGCTTTGAATAAAAAAAAGAGTAGTTTTCTCAAAATTGAACTTAATAAGAATGTGTTTCCCAAATCTGGAAGAGGGTATGACTGTAATTACAATAAAAAGGACTGGGTTTATATTATTGCCCCTAGTTTTGTAAAAAATCCACATGAAACTATCTCGCGTATGATGATTGAAGTTCTTGATAAGGTAAGGTCTGCAAGGAATTTTATTATCATTGGGTGTGGACTTCGTCGAGAGGATAATTTTTTGTGGCTTTTGCTTACAAAATTCCTGTATGCTAAACCAGAAAATCGAACAAAACTTATAATAGTAGATCCGAAGGCAAAAGATATTAAACAAAAAATTGAGAACTACTTTTTTAAAAATATGAATGTGCTTACAATAGAAGAACGTATTGAAGATAGTATTAATTCATTGTTGGGTTAATATAGATGAATAGAATAAGAATAGGAGATTCCCCCACAACCCAAAATTAACCATTTTTTTTACCAAGCCGATACCTTAAAAACCTCCAAAAATTTGAAATGTTGATTTTTATGTCGGGGGAAATTTTTTTCTTGACAAAAAAAATTGTTTTTGCTATACTTTGTGAAATTAGTAACAAAGTAGGAGAATTGATGGCTGATAAAATTTGTATTAAAAAAAAATGTTTTTCCCCTGATGTAATAAAAAGACTAAGTTTATACTTAAGAAATTTAAGAAAAATCAGGAAAGAAAACATTACTGTTATTTCTTCCGCTAAAATAATAGAGTTTCTAAATGTGTCTGCCGAACAGTTCCGAAAGGATTTGTCTTACTTCGGAGGATTTGGCAAGCGTGGTGTGGGATA
>JAGLYT010000155.1 GCA_023132075.1 bacterium | reverse complement strand
GCCCCTTGATTCCTGGGCCTTGTTTCATCAACATATACAAAAACTTTCTTTCCGTTTTGATGAGCAATGTATATGGGAGATAAAGCACTACCATAATCAACGCAGGCAAGCCAGCCTGCATTACAATGGGTCTCAATATTATAATTGTCTTTGATTAAAGTGTTTCCGTATTCACCTATTTTTCGACAAGCTGCAGCATCTTCATCAGCGAATTTTTGTGCGGTTAACTTTGCGGTTTCTCCCGGATTTTTTGATTTTTTTGCCGCATTATAAACATAATTCACTGCGTGAAATAAATTCTGGGCGGTAGGCCGTGTTGATTCGATGTCTCTTTTAGCCTTTTCAATAAATTGGGAGAAATCACATTCAGAGACTTCCGAGAAAGCCTGTGCCATAGCAAATCCCGCAGCTGCACCAATAGCCATAGAACCCCTTACCATCATTGTTTTAATCGCCCGGCAGGTATCAAGGTAGTTTTTTGCTTCATAAATTTTAAAATCAAAAGGCAGGAGATTTTGTTCGATTAAAAACACAGATGTCTCTTTCATCCAGACAGTTCTATAATGTTTCCCATTTACTTTCATCTTTATACCCAATTAAACCATATTTTTAATATTAGTATTATACAAATTTTTTATCATTCTATTCAACACTAATTTATTTAATTGAAAAAAATGTTTATTTTTTGTAAAATCTGAAATATATTAACATAATAACAAATTCATTACCTATAATAAAAAAAACAAGTTGGGGCACAAAAAATGAATATATTATATTTTTTTATTTTTCTTTTTATTTTCGTTTCATTCTATTTAGGAATACATTACTATGTTTGTCTACGTATTATAAGCGGATTAACTCTTACTCCCTTAGCCGGTACTTATTTGAGGCTTTTTTTCTTGTTTGCCGCATTATCTTTTGTGCTGGGAAAACTTTTAAGCAGATATTTTTCGGTTGGTCCCCTGGTTTATTTCAGTTCTGTTTGGATGGGAGTAATAGCAATTGCTTTTTCCCTTTTTCTCCTGAAAGATATCGCAGGATTATTTTTTATCCGCCACAACAAATTTTTAACTATTATTACTCTTATTCTTGTTTTTTTCATCAGCGTATTTTCTCTCTATAATGCTGCCGGAGAAGTAAAAATAAAAGAAATACGCATACCGACAAAAAAACTGCCATCAGTAAAATCAGAATTTTCAATTGTCCAATTATCCGATTTACATTTAAATTCTTTAACCTCTATCCAATGGCTGCAATCTATCATCGATAAAACAAATAAACTAAATCCGGATTTAATAGTTATTACCGGAGACCTGATAGACCAGGGTATACATAATTTTGAAAATTTATACCAGCCGTTGAAAAGATTAAAGTCAAAATACGGGGTTATAGCTATTACCGGAAATCACGAATTTTATGCCGGAGTCAATCATTTTTTAGAAATTGCCAAACAGTCGAATATCCTTGTCTTAAGAAATGAAAAAATAAGTCTTGCCGATACAGTTGAAATAATAGGTATTGACGACGAAACATCAAGGAGGTTTTCAGAAAAAGGACCGAATTTAAAGCAAGCAATGAAAGATTGCGACTTAAATAAGCCGGTTATTCTTCTCTCTCATCAACCAAAATACTTCCGGGAAGCAGTTAAATCAGGTATTGATTTACAATTGTCCGGTCATACCCATGCAGGACAAATCCCTCCGATGGACTTAATAGTCTGGCTGGTTTTCAAATACCCCTGGGGATTATATCAATTTAAAAATTCTTACATTTATACAACCTGCGGGACAGGGACCTGGGGTCCCCCTATGCGCCTTTTTTCCCGCTCGGAAATTGTAAAAATTACATTGGTTTCCGATGACAAAACCTAACCAAAAACATATCTTCTCTTGATTTATTTCATATTCTATTTTAAAAAATTGTCGGAATTTCAAGACCAAATTCCATCACAGAAAAAAGAGAATTTAAAACAATGGCAAAAAGTACCATCAAGAGAACTAAGCGACTTAAAAACTTCATTGTTTTTTTATCGTTAACATAATCCTGATAAGCGTTTATCAAATTATAAGACATAAGAAAACCCAAAAGAATTACTATTACCCAATATCCTAACATACAATCTCCTCCCCCTTTTTTTATAAAACGAATAAAAATTACAGAACGATTTATTTTAACAAAATATTATTTAATGTGCAAGCTAAAAATTAAATTTTATCTAGGTAGATTTTGCATAAATAAAAAAACCACAACAAACATAAAAAAAATGTGTGTGGCCAATTACTATGGTTAGACATTTACCGTTTTATGGCTGTTTTTTATCTTCCATATGATGCATTATAGTTTTACCGCTAAGAAAATAAATAACTTCTTCGGAGATATTAGTAGCATGGTCTGCTATCCGTTCTAAATGCCTTCCGACTAAAATAAGTTCTACCGCCCTGGTAATTGTTTTAGGATCCTGCATCATATATGTTAGTAATTCTCTAAATATCTGGTCATTCAAATCGTCGACTTTATCGTCTCGTTTACATATATCTCTGGCTAATGCTTCATCTTTATTCACTAGAGCATCAATAGAGTCCTTAATCATTTTTTTAGCCAGGGTAGCCATTTGAGGAATATCTATCAGAGGTTTAAGTAAGGGTTCTTTGATTATTTCCAGAGCACATTCAGCAATATTAACTGCCTGATCCCCTATACGTTCCAGATCATTATTAATCTTCATTGCTGCAGTAATAAATCTCAAATCAATTGCTGCCGGCTGGCGAAGAGCCAAAAGCATGTGGCAAAAATCATCTATTTCTATTTCCAGCATATTTATAACATTATCAGACTTAATTACTGTTTCGGCCAATTCCATTTTACGTTCAACTAAAGCTTTTATTGAATAATTAATCGCTTTTTCTGCCAGGATACCCATCTTTAACAATGATTCACTCAAATTTTTTAATTCCTCATCAAAATGTCGTTCCATTTTTTTCTCCCTTTTCAATTTAATTTAATTCTAAAATCTATCCGAATCTACCCGTAATATAATCCTCGGTAACTTTCATTGAGGGCGTGGTGAAAATTTTACTTGTTGCATCATATTCAATTAATTCTCCAAGCATAAAAAAAGCGGTAAAATCCGAAATACGTGCCGCTTGCTGCATATTATGGGTAACAATAACTATCGTATATTTTTTCTTTAGTTCCTGAATAAGTTCTTCGATTTTTAAGGTAGCCTTGGGGTCTAAAGCTGAAGCGGGTTCATCCATAAGCAGTACTTCCGGCTCTACCGCCAAAGCCCGGGCAATACATAATCTTTGTTGCTGTCCGCCTGATAAATCAAAAGCACTTTTATCCAATCTGTCTTTAACTTCATCCCATAAAGCAGCATCTTTCAGGCTTTTCTCTACCTTCTCAACAATATCATTTTTGTTCTTTATTCCATTTATGGTTAGACCATAAGCAACATTATCAAAGATTGACTTAGGAAAAGGATTAGACTTTTGAAAAACCATCCCTATTTGCCTTCTTATCTTCACCACATCAACATTCGAAGCATAAATATCTTCGTTATCCAATAAAACTTTACCCTCTGCTTTTATTCCCGGAATAACATCATTCATCCGATTAAGGCATCGTAAAAAAGTAGACTTTCCGCATCCTGAAGGCCCGATTATACCGGTAACCATATTCTGTTGTATGCCAATTACTATGTTGTCTAAAGCTTTCTCTCCGTTATAATAAAAATTAAAATTAATTACATCGATTTTCGTGTTATTCATACGATTACTCCCTTTTAAGTTTTCGCAAACGATATCTTAAGATTACGGCTGATAGATTTATAATCAGCACTAACATTATTAGTACCAGAGCCGTTGCATAAGCAATCGGCCTTACTTTAGTTATTGCATGGTGTTGAGTGGACATTATATAAAGATGGTAAGGTAGAGCCATAAATTGACTGAATAGTGACTTCGGAATAAAAGGAAGGTAAAAAGCCGCCCCGGTAAAAAGGATGGGAGCTGTTTCCCCTGCAGCACGGGCTAAACCAAGAATCGTTCCGGTAAGCATCCCTCCGGCAGCATAAGGCAACACATTGGTTTTAATCATTTGCCATTTGGTGGCGCCCAAAGCCAAAGAACCTTCCCTGTAAGAATTGGGTATATTCTTTAAAGCTTCCTCACTGGCAGTAATGGTCCAGGGAAGAGTCATCAATCCTAAAGTCAAACCAGCCGATAAAACACAAGTACCAAGATGCATTAACTGCACAAATAATATTACCCCGAATAATCCATACACTATAGAAGGAACCCCGGATAAATTTCTGATCGACATCCGAATAATCCGGGTTATTTTATTTTTTTTAGCGTATTCATTCAAATATATAGCACACCCCATACCCAACGGTATAGCCAAAACTGCAGTAATAACGGTTACCAGAAAAGTGCCGATAATGGCAGGTAGAATACCACCTTCGGTCATTCCCTTGCGAGGC
>JAGLYT010000154.1 GCA_023132075.1 bacterium | reverse complement strand
GTAGTTGCCCAATTTATTGGGCGATGTCATTCCTGTGCAAACAGGAATCTATAGTTGTTTTGCTGGAGCAAAGCGAAAGTCTCGCCAGTCAGTAAGACGGATTTAGTATTTCGGATTTAGTATTTATCTTTTAACTTTGTGTCTCTGTGCCTTGATGCCTTTGTGCCTGTTTTTGTTTTTTATCTATGGACTATCGACTGTGGACTATGGATTGTCTTTTAACTGTCTTTATTTTTTGTCTTTTCGTATTTCAAGGGGGAAATATGTCATTACTTAAAAGGTTTTTAATTTTAACTATAATAACAAGTTTTATTACCGGGTTAGGTTTTACAGAAACTAAAAAAAGTGTAAAAGAATATACCATCCATTCAGAAGATGTCCTTGAGATTAAGGTTTATGAGCACAAGGATTTAACTACCAAAGTAAGAGTAAGTGCCGCAGGTGATATTACTTTTCCATTAATTGGGCAGGTTCATGCCGCCGGTCTGACTGTAAATCAATTATGTGAAAAAATAAAAGAGCTTCTAAGTGATGGTTATCTGGTAAACCCACAAGTGAATGTTTTTATTAATAGTTACCATCCGGAGAAGGTATTTGTAATGGGGGCAGTAAGAAGTCCTGCCGCTTATGAATTATCCAGAGAAAAACCAACTACAGTTTTAGAAGCAATTTCCCGGGCAGGAGGTTTTACTGAACAAGCAGCCCCTAATAAAACTAAAGTAATTAGGGTAGACAGTGAAAAAGGGGAAACAATAAAAGTAAAGGTAACCGACATAACTAAAAAAGGTGATAAAAGTAAAGATATTCCTCTACAGCCCAATGATATAGTTTTTG
Source organism: bacterium (assembly GCA_023132075.1). Lineage (GTDB taxonomy): Bacteria > CBDUZB01 > JAGLHV01 > JAGLHV01 > JAGLHV01 > JAGLHV01. Next base: position 3,684 of record JAGLYT010000154.1, on the reverse strand, counting down.
TTCCCGAGAGTATCTTTTAATGATTGACATACATTCACACATATTACCGGGAGTAGACGACGGAGCAAAGACATTAGAAGAATCTATTGCAATGTGTAAAATAGCAGAAGCAGATGGAATAACTACCATTGTCGCTACTCCACATAGTATGAATGGCTTGTATATAAATAAAAAGGAAACTGTTTGCCGGAAAGTTATTGAGTTTAACCAAATATTAAAAAAAGAAAAAATAAATATAAATATTTTACCGGGATTAGACCTGCATTTTTACCCGGAATTGCTCTTTCATTTAAAGAATGGAAAAATTTTAACTTTAAATAACCGGGGATGTTATTTAATTGTAGAATTTCCGGAAGTTATTTCCCCTCATATTGAATCTATTTGTTTCAATTTACAAATTCAGGGAGTAATTCCGATTATTAGTCATCCGGAGCGAAATTATTTTTTCCGAAAAAATCTACAGGTTTTGCAGGGTTTTGTAGATAGGGGAGCTTTAGTTCAGGTGACTGCGATGAGTATAACCGGGGGATTTGGTAAAGAAGCAGAAAAAGCAGTGAAAAATTTTCTTAAAAAAAATTTAGTGCATATTATTGCCACCGATGCACATTCTGTAAATAGACGTCCACCACTGCTTTCCCCGGCAGTTAAAGTAGCAGCAGAAATTGTGGGTGAAAAACAAGCATGGGCTATGGTTACTACTATTCCCGAGAGGATTATAAACCAAAAAAGGGCTTAGTTAGAATTTCTGCTTTTCCCCCTTGACAAAGGAATTCAAAGCGGCCCTTTTTTGGTTAATATAAGGTTTTACTTGAAAGCATCATTATTTTAATATTTTTTAACTTATTTGTCCACTCTTTTTTATTTCTGTCATTCCTGTGCAAACAGGAATCCAGAAATCCAAAAAGGATTTCTGTCCGCCAGTCAGTAAGGCGGATTTTGAATTTGGTATTTTGAATTTTGAATTTGCCTGCTTGTCCGCCAATCTTTAAGGCGGGTCCTCCAGTCTGTAAGGAGGGTTTAGGATTTAGTATTTCGGATTTAGAATTTATCTGTTATAAAAGGAGAAAACCAATGTTTAACCAAAGTGAAGAAGTTCATTTAAAGGACTATTTAGAAATAATTCTTCAAAGAAGATGGATTATAATAACTTTTTTCTTAGTAATGCTTACCACCGTTACCATAGGCACATTTCGTCAAATTCCCATTTATCAAGCTACCTCAACAGTGCTTATCGATAAAGAAAGCCCCAATATCATTGCAGTTAAAGATGTAATGACTCTAGGTTCACCCGATTATTATGCCTATAAAGATTATTTGGAAACCCAGAAATTTGTTATTACCAGCAGGCCGATTATCAAAAAAGTATACGAAGATTTAAATCTTTTTCTTCATCCTGAGTATAGAGAAACAAGGGAGCCGCTCAAGCTCCTGCAGAAAAAAGTAAATGTAGAAAATATTAGAAATACCCGCCTGGTAAAAATCAATGTAGAAGATGCTAATCCTCGATATGCAGCAAAAATCGCCAATGGTATTGCTGATGCTTATATTTCCAAAAATTTAAACCGCCAAATGGTTGTTTCAGTTGAAGCTAATGAATGGCTTTCTCAAGAGCTGGACCGTCTTAAAAGCAAGGTAAAAGAATCGGAAGAGAGCCTTCAACAGTATCGCGTGGAAAACAATATTATTTCCCTGGATGAAAAAGAAGAGGTAATTAATAAAGCATTAAGCCTCTTGACCAATGAATATTTAATGATGCAGACAAAACTTGTCGAATACAAAAAAATCTACAAATATAAAAATCCCAAGATGATTCGCCTTAATAAAGAACTTGATGAATTAGGAAAAACTTTAGCCCGGGAACGAAAAAGTGCCCTGGATTACGAACGAAAAGCTATAGAGTATGGAGTACTGGAAAGAGAAGTAAGAAGCAATAAAGAACTGTTTGAATCCGTTTTAAAACGGGTGAAAGAAACCACCTTGTCTGAAACAATAAAGGCAAACAACATCAGTATTCAGGAACGGGCTAAAACTCCTTTAAAACCAATAAAACCCCGGAAAAAATTAAATATCATTCTGGCCTGTCTGGTAGGTGCTGTAGGAGGAATAGGTTTAGCCTTTTTCTTTGATTATTTAGATAACAGTATTAAGACACCCGAGGATGTAGAAAAATATGTCCAATATCCTTTCTTAGGATATATTCCGGCAATAGAATCCGACAAAAAAGATACAGTTGTTCAATTAGAGCCTAAGTCAGGGGTAGCCGAAGCTTACCGTACTTTACGCACCAGTATTCTTTTTTCTTCCTCTGACCAGGTAGCTGCCAAAAGTATTTTAGTTACCAGTCCGGGACCGGGAGAGGGAAAAACTATTACAGCATCTAATTTAAGTATAACTATGGCTGTAGGAGGAAGCAGGGTTCTTTTAGTTGACTCCGATATGCGTAAACCCAGGGTAAATAAAATATTTGACTTAAAAAATGATATTGGCTTGAGTAATTTTTTAGTAGGCCAGGCAGGACTGGATGAGATTGTTAAAGAAACAGGAATTCAAAATTTATCCGTAGTGTCTTGCGGGCCTCGCCCGCCTAATCCGTCTGAGTTACTTACTTCCCTACAAATGTCTGATTTTATCAAACAGGCAACTGAAAAATTTGATAAGATAATATTTGATTCACCGCCTTTGGGAGTAGTCACCGATGCCAATATTTTAGCCAAAATAGTAAGCGGGGTTATCCTGGTATTTCAGGGAGGTAAAACTTCCAGGAATATAATTCCCAGAATCAGGCAGTTGTTAACAAATGCTCAGGCACGGGTATTAGGAGTAACTATCAACAATCTTCGCCAGGAAAGAAGCGGATATTATAATTACTATTACTACAACTATCAATACTATGGCAAAGACGAAAAAAAAGAAACAACCGAACAAGTCTAATTTTGATGTCTATGACAATACGAATTTTCCCCCTTTGAAAAAGGGGGTTAGGGGGATTTTGAGAAGGACAGTCTGCCAGTTTTTAAGGCGGATAAGGCGAATCTATAATTTAGTATTTTATTCTTTATCTGTTATCTATGGACTATCGACTGTGGACCATGGACTGTCTTTTATCTTTTTTACACAATCTGCGAAATAAATATATGAAAACAAAAATCTTTGACCAAATCATAGAAGGACTAATTATTTTCCTAATCATCATTACCCCGTTTATTTTTGTTCCTTTACGGGAAAATGCATCTACCATAACCAACATCATTGCTATAATACTCCTTATGGTTTGGATGACCAGGATGATTTATGCCGGAAAAATAACCGTTGTTAAGTCCCCGTTAAACTGGGTCATTTTATCTTTTCTTTTTTTAGGAATCTTACAGGTCATAGGTTTTAATAAAAATTTATTATGTATTCCCTCCACTGTTTATCAATATCCTACCATACTAAAAATCTTAGATATTTTGAGTTTATCCATAATCTTTTGGGTAATAATAAATAATTTTACCAAAAAATCCCAGATAAACCGTATTTTAACCGTAATAATTTTTATGGGTTTTTCCTTAAGTTTTTTATGCATTTTGCAGCATTTAAGCAAAGGCGGTAATACTTTTTTGGGCATAAAACCTATGTATGCAAGGTCTAAATTTTTTGGCCCCTATATCAACGGTAACCATTTTGCTGCTTATTTAGGAATGA
>JAGLYT010000153.1 GCA_023132075.1 bacterium | reverse complement strand
GGTTAGTTTTACCATGGGGGACTCCCTTTTTGTTATTTAGAAATGTAGTCAAAAAGTTTATTTGCTGCTTCTTCGTCTAATTTTTTTAATATCTCATATTCCTCAAGTGCATTTCCACGTCTACTTATATTTAAATAAGCCAATCCAAGATTATTATGCGCTTCCGCAAAATCAGGTTTAAGCCTTATCGTCTTTTCAAATTCCTTTGTCGCTTCACCCCACAACCCGTCCTTCCCATAAATCACCCCAAGATTATAATGTGCTACTGCATCATTGGGATTAATTTTGATTGCTTCTTTGTATTCTGCTATTTTTTTGTCGTGTATAGATTCTTTCGCCTCTGCACAACTGTATAGAAAACTAATGCCGATTAAAACTAATATTATTTTAGAAATTTTCATTTTCTTGGACTCCTTTTTTTATGATTTTTTTATATTTTAATCGTCTCCCTCCCAGGTAATGTTAAATATTGCCCAGATGGGACGATGGTCGGATACTGCTAATTTTGCTTTTGCATCGTTATTATATCACATATAAATTTAATTGAATTCATATCCATATTACAATTAATTATAATTATTATCAACTGATTTTTTTTAGAAGGAGAATTTCGTCTTTTTAGATAGGACCCGTCTTATTGATGATAGTAATTTAATCTTTAAATAGGGATGATTTAGTATTGCAAAACGGTTTATGAAACGAGACGAAAAAGGAAAACTGATAGTCTCAAAGCCCAACCTTGCCCTATCTCCAACACCTTTTCATCATGATATAAATCAGAGAGTTTTGCTTGGCACTCATTTAATTATGCAAACCTTTCCTCTTTTAGCTCTTTTGGGTGTATTGGCTTTGATTACATAGAAATATATCCCGGCATTTATCTCGCTAATGTCCCATTCTCTTTTGCCGTCTAAACCGCCCGGCAACTCTTTTACCAATTCCCCATTGGTATTATATAGCTTGATTATTGCCCCCTGGCCTAAATTGGTAAAGCTTATCTTTTTCCCCCTGCTCTTTCCTTTTACATACGGATTGGGATAAACATTTATTTTTTGCTCTAAAATATCCTGCATTGAATCCGGACTGGCGGTACTAAAATTATATTTATTGCTCTGTCCGGTATTTCCGCCGCTATCCGTAGAAATAACAATATAATAATATTTTTTCCCGGGAGTTAGTCCATCCAAGGTTAGGGAATGTTGAGTGGTAAGTTCGGTTTTGCTTATTTCATATCCGTAATTCCCACTTACTATCCCGTATTTTACTGTCGATGTGCTTGGCTTATTAGTGGTCCAGGTAATGGTTGCGCCGGAACCGGTTATATTTCGGGCTAGTACATTACTACATAAGATCGTATTCATAAGCGAAAATTCGTTAATTAATTCTTTATATGCATAAAACACAGTCGTTCTCTGTCCGCTATCAAGCGCAGATTTAAATTCAACCGGGTTTGAACCATAGTATACAAACTTTCCGGTAAAAAAAGGAGTAATGGCTTTCATATTATGCTTCACTGCATAGTAGGCCATAACTTTAATCCATTTGCCATCAATCTGTTGATCCATTGCATCGCTGCCAATCCATGTTGTCCAGGTTTCCATAAGCCAGGTTTCTTTGCCCTTTGAATTAGCAAAATCTATTGTTTCACCAACCACATCACCCAAACCCAAATAACCGGAATATTCCGGATAAATGCCCTGGTTATCATAAAGATTAAACCCGATTATATCCATACTGCTAATATTTGAAGCCAGTTGTAAAAACTCAAGTTCTTCTTTGTGTCCCCCAACACTTGTTTTTGTATCAGGATTCATTTGTTTTGACAAATCAGAAATTTGTCCAACCAAAGCGACCCAACTGGAAACACTTACATTAAAACTATGTTTTGCTTGCATAGTTTGCGGTTCTATTACAATACCATAATAATCCGGTTTTATAGAAGCAATAATATTTTGTGTATAACTACTTAATTGTATACTATATTCCTCAAAAGTCATTGGTACATCATTGAACCGGGCACCTATAAAAAGTTTTTTACCCTCACTCCGTATTTTATTTATAAGATCATCGTATCTTACTTTCTGGGAAGAATAAACTTGAGGACGAATATACATAACAATAATATCGGATTCCGTCTCTACAAGTACATCTAACATTTTTATGTCTATTTCTGCATTTGACTTCTCAAACATATCATCGCTGGCAAAAACATGATATGCGGCAAAATTCATTCGTTTATAACTCAACGGTTTCCATTCAACTAATCTTTCATCAAGCCATTCGTTTGTAACTGCATAACCAAATAAAACATTCCCGGTAAGAAACATCAATAATATTACCCATAAGATTAATCTTTTATTATTTATCATTAGAATTTTTTCTTACCTCCCTACTACTCTATTAGATAAATTTTTTGTTCAAATCTTACAAATATTAGTATTTAGTTTTCTTCAGGGAGTTCTTTTTCATCCCCAACTACTAATTTAGTAGAAATTAGTAGTTATTAGTAGTTGGTCAGAACCATCCGCCTTTTGGCTGAAAACAAAACGGAATGGAATTTTTGCGAGGGCAGAAGAGATATAGGGAAAATTCTGGAAAGTTTTTCTTTTCTCCAAAAAAAGGATTGACAAGTTCTAAGATATATATTACACTATTTACGGAAGGTGTATAATATTACTAAAATCGTAAACATGGAGGACAACCATAATGATAACTAAAGAATTAACCCCTAAATTAAAAAAGTTAGTCCAGACAGCATGTGATTTATTTTTCCGTTATGGTATTAGACGGGTAAGTATTAAAGAAATCTGCCGGGAAGCTGAAATCAGCAAAATGACCTTTTATAAACATTTCCGTAATAAAGACGCCTTAGCCATATATATACTAAATGAATTTTTTAATGCCACCCATCATAAATTTGAGCAAATTTTAACCCAAAATGCCCCCTTCGACCAAAAAATCAGACAGATTGATACAAGAAAAAGGGAATTAACCAATGTTTGCGGCAGAGAATTTATTAATGAGTTATTATTAGATAAACATTCTGAATGCGGAAAATTTTTGATTAAAAAGCGCAAGGAATCCAATAAATTAATAAAAAAGCTCTATACCGATGCCCAAAAAAACGGAGAGATACGTTCTGATATTAAAATTGAATTTATCCTGTTTATGGTTGACCATTTTAGAGAAATTATGCTCAATGAAACGATCAAAAAACTCTATCCTAATACAGCAGAATTAATTAATGACCTGTTTAATTGTCTTTTTTATGGCATCATCAATAAAACCCAAAAACAATAAAATGAAAAAATTTATAACTATTAATATTTTTGTTTTCCTTTTATTTATCCCTTATGCTGTTTTTGCGCAATCTATATCCCATCAGGGGACTTTGTCCGGTTGGCTGACTATTGCAGACGAGAACACTATCGGTTTCCGTTATCTCCCCGAGATTGGGGTATCTCAATCAATTCATAAGGAAAAAAGTATTGATGCTGAAGTTTCGTTAAATGCGTATACCTGGACACCCATCGATTCCCTGGATAATATTGAAGATAATGCTGACATAGAATTTTATCGTGCCTGGCTTCGTTATTCAGCTCAACAAATTGAAATACGTTTAGGTTTGCAAAAAATAAATTTCGGCCCGGCAAAAATTATGCGTTCTCTAATGTGGTTTGACCGGATTAATATTCACGACCCGTTAAAATTAACCGACGGAGTTTATGCCCTCCTGGGGCGTTATTACTTTTTAAATAATGCCAATATCTGGGTATGGGGGTTGTATGGAAATAAAGATCTTAAAGGATTAGAGTTTGCAGAAACAAACGATACTCATCCGGAGATGGGAGGACGTTATCAATTTCCTGTACCCCGGGGAGAATTTGCCTTTACTTATCATTGCCGGCAAATTGACCGAGAGTACTGGAATGAAGAAATGACCAGCATAATGACCGATGGATTAGAAAATCGTTATGCCGTTGATGGTAACTGGGATATCGGTATAGGTTTATGGTTTGAAGCCTCCGCAGGAGAAATAAAAATAAATAATACTACTCAAATGAGACAGGATAATCTTACTATAGGGAGTGATTATACTTTTCACCCCGGAATACATCTCTTATACGAACATTTCATTCAGTCAACGGATTTAAAAGAAGAAGATATAGATGAGACAAATAATTTTTCTGCTTTATCAATCGATTATAATTTTGGTATTATTGATACCGTCACCGTCATTGGTTATTACGACTGGGATAGGGAAAAAACTTATTCTTATTTAACCTGGCAGCGTACTTACGATAATTGGAAGATAAACCTGATTGGGTTTTCTAACAGCAAAGACAGTGATAATACTTTTAGCGGAGAAGGTGTCCAATGTCTGGTCACCTATAATTATTGATGTCCTGTTCTGTCAAAATTATTATGTCAGAAAAAGATGAAAAAATAGTTTTCAAAAAATTTGGGAGTTTGAACGAGCAAAATAAAGGCAAAACATATTTTTCACTAAACGCATAATTTTACCCTTTGGGCACGCAAAAAAAA
>JAGLYT010000152.1 GCA_023132075.1 bacterium | reverse complement strand
TTTATTTTGGTGGTGAATATCAGATATTAAAAAATGTTTCTATTAGAGCGGGAAGCAGTAATTTTAATCCCACGCTGGGAACCAGTTTAATCCTGCCTTTCAAGGTAATTACAATGAAACTTGACTATGCTCTTTTAATGGATGTTCAAGAAGATTTAAATTGGACCAACCGCTTTTCTTTACGTGCTTCTTTTTAACACTGCTAAAAAATTTCTCCTTTTTTTATTGAAATTAACAACAATCCCAATTTTAAAAAATATATTGACTTATTATCGGGATAAATTATATAATAACACAATTTTGAAAGGGAAACTATGTTTGTATTGTTATTATTGTTGTTTTTGGTATGTAGGAATCTATGAATATTTTAAGTAGGGGTTGCCTAAGTCACCTCTACACTTAACAGGGAGGAAGTAACAATTGAATGGAAGTTTAGAAAACAAAAGAATAGCTTATTTTTCTATGGAAATAGGCTTTGATAGCCGAGTTCCTACCTATAGTGGCGGTTTGGGTATTTTAGCCGGGGATACCCTGAAAGCGTGTGCTGATTTAAAAATACCGATTATCGGGATAACCCTGTTAGCAGAAAGTGGTTATTTTTTTCAGAAAATAGATGAAGAAGGAAATCAAATTGAGATGCCTACTAATTGGAGCAAGGATGATTTTTTAAAACTTTTACCGGTTAGAGTTTCTGTTAATATTGAAGGAAAAGAGGTTCAAGTCCAGGTTTGGGAATATATGATGAAAGGGTTCGACGGTTATAGTGTTCCTCTCTATTTTTTAGATACAAATATAGATGAAAATGATGAATATCAGCGGACCCTTACCCATTATCTTTACGGGGAAGACAAAAAATATCGCTTATGTCAGGAGATAATTTTGGGAATAGGAGGAGTTAGGGCTATAGAGGCGTTGGGTTATAATAATATTGAAAAGTATCATATGAACGAAGGCCATGCCAGCCTTTTAGTGATTGAGTTATTAGAAAGAACAAAAAAAGAAAATGGATATGATATAGAGGCGGTAAGAAAACAGTGTATTTTTACTACTCATACCCCTGTGCCTGCCGGGCATGATAAATTTTCCTGTGATTTGGTAAGAAATGTGTTTCATTCTGCTTTACCCTTTGAAATGCCGGAAATGTTTTGTCAGGATGACGAAATAAATATGACTTTAATTGGGATGAATTTTAGTCACTATATAAACGGAGTAGCAAAAAGGCATCAGGAGGTTTCCAGAGAAATGTTTCCTGATTATAAAATAAATTTTATAACCAATGGAGTGCATTCTTTTTCCTGGACCGCTGATCCATTTAAAAAATTATATGATAAATATTTCCCCGGATGGAAACAAAATCCTTTTTTCCTGAAATGTGCCTTGAGTATTCCGGAAAAGGAAATATGGGAAGCCCATCAGGAAGCAAAAAAACCGCTTATTGATTATGTAAATCGGCAGGAAAATGTAGGAATGGATTATGATATATTTACAATTGGTTTTGCCCGAAGGGTTACACCGTATAAAAGAGCGGATTTATTGTTTACGGATATTAATCGGTTATTGGAAATTAATGAAAAAGTGGGCAAAATTCAGATTATTTTTGCCGGTAAAGCCCATCCTCAGGATGTGGAAGGGAAAGAATTAATTAAATCCGTTTTTTCCAGGATTAAAGAATTAAAAGATAAAATTAAAGCTGTTTATTTAGAAAACTACGATATGAAATTAGGAAAATTAATCACTTCAGGGGTTGACCTCTGGCTGAATAATCCTTTAAGGCCGCGGGAAGCATCAGGCACAAGTGGAATGAAGGCAGCGCATAATGCTATTCCCAGTTTTAGTGTTTTGGATGGTTGGTGGATAGAAGGGCATATAGAAAATGTGACTGGTTGGTCTATCGGTTCTGATAAAGTAGAAGCTCCCGAGGATAAAGACTTGCAGGATTTATATGGTAAATTAGAAAAGATAATTATTCCGATGTTTTATAACCAAAGGAGTGAATGGTTGAATATAATGAAACATTCCATTGCTATAAACGCCTCATTTTTTAATACCCATCGAATGATCCAGCAATATGTAACCAACGCGTATTTTAAATAACCCACACTCTGTATTTTGCCTTACAGGTAGGGTAAGATTAAGAAAAACAGCCCTGCGCGAAAATTTGTTATATCGTTCAAAACACATTTTACCTTTGTTTTTTTTTTAAAAAGGCAGATGGAATCCTATATAGCCGTCCAGAATTAGTCTTATTTTATCTGATAAAATTAATACAGGCGTTATTTCGTAAACAAGCAGCGGGATTCTTTTATTTTTGTATTTTTGGTGGTCGCCCCAATTGAAAAAAAGCGGAAACCTGATTCCTATACGTTGTTTTTTATCACTACTAAGGCGAAGACCCACTCCCATGTTAAAATTATAAGTGAAATACATTTCTCCGATTTGTGTCGCTTTAACTTTAGAGTTATCGGGGGGAAGAAATAAAAAATCACCATAAAGCACAAATTCTTTGGATAGAGTCATTCCCAAACCCGATTTTGTTGTTATCAGGGTCAAATCCGGGGGGATCAAAAAAGCAATTCCTAAAGGTTGTCCCAGCGTGGCAAAGAAAGCAATGTCTTTTTCTTTCTGTTTGGTTTCCTGAGCTAAAACTTGCAGGGTCAAACACAATACCAGCAAAAAAATAAATAAAATAAGTTTGTTTGTTCGCATCATTGTTCCTTTTTAATAGATTTATGATTTAATATTATTAAATAAAATAATTATGGATTTTGCTTTAAACATCCACCAGTAGAATAGTATCAAAAACAAAAAAAAAATTCAAGTTAATAAAATATGGCGTAGCATTTCAAAATCTTTAATTTGGTTAGCCTTGACAAGAAAAAAATAATTATTTATAATTTAAACTAACAATATTGGTAGAGCGTTATACTTTTAATATTGAGCTTAAGTTTAATTCAATGAGATTTGGAGTTTTTTCAGCTACGCTGGCAAAAATTCTGTAGTCGAATTGCCCCTAAGCACTTCAGCTGAGTTTATCCTGAGCACTTCGCTTTGCTCAGCATAAACTCCCTTGAAGTGAGCCGGATGGTTTGAGGGGTAGTTGATTAAAAAATGTTATTTGTTTAATATAATAAAAACTTTATACTTGCAGAGGAATAAAAATGTTTAAACCAGAAGATTTTTTTGCTCTTTCGGGAAATCCGTTTGAAAGTCTTTTTGATAATACTGATTACGTGTGGGATGTATTAAAAAAGCTTAAAGAATACATAAAGGGCAATATTAGACCGAATGTTTCAGATTTAAGAAAAGGAAAATCATTTATAAGTAAAACTTTGGTCCTTTATAACGGCAATGTCATTGAGTCTGGTTTTATTATAGATACATCCGGAAAGAAACCGGTGGTCAAAAGAAATGGCGAAATTCTTGACGGTGCCAGCGTGATATATGCCGGGTCAATCCTTATGGACGATGAAATATCCCTTGGAAAAGGTACAATAATAGAACCCGGGGCATTGATAAAAGGACAAACTATTATTGGTAATGACACCGAAATTAGACAGGGGGCTTATATAAGGGGAGGAGTGTTGGTTGGAAATGATTGTATTGTAGGACATACGACGGAATTGAAGTCATGCGTTATGTTAAGTGAAAGTAAAGCCGGCCATTTTGCCTATATCGGAGACAGTATTTTAGGTAAGGTAAACCTTGGAGCAGGGACAAAGTTGGCGAATTTAAAAATAGTCGAATCGCAAGTTGTGCTTAATATTAATGGGGAAAAATATGAAACCGGTTTGAGAAAATTCGGAGCGATATTAGCAGACGGTGTGGAAACAGGATGTAATAGTGTTACTACCCCGGGAACTATTCTTGGGAGGGATGTTCTTCTGTATCCGAATACAACTGCGAGAGGCTATTATCCGCCAAAAACAATAGTTAAATTAAAACAAAATCATGAGTTAAAAGATAGGAGATAGAGATATGGGTCGGTTATTCGGAACAGATGGAGTAAGGGGCGTTGCCAATAAATATCCAATTACGGCTGATATGGCTATGCAGATTGGCCAAGCTGTAGCCTATATGTTAAAAAAAGAAGGGCATAGGCCAAAAATTGTTATAGGTAAAGATACCAGGCTTTCAGGCTATATGCTGGAAAATGCCCTGGTTGCGGGTATATCTTCTGTAGGTGCGGATGTAATACTTGTTGGGCCGATGTCAACACCCGGTATTGCTTTTTTAACGACGAATATGGATGCAGATGCAGGGATAGTAATTTCTGCTTCACATAATCATTATGAAGACAACGGTATTAAGATATTTTCCAAAAATGGAATTAAGTTAACAGATGAAGAAGAGATTAAAATTGAAAACCTGATATTTTCAAAACAACTTCCCTCTTTGCTTTCTCCGTCCAAAGAATTAGGGCGTGCATTCAGGGAAGAGGATGCAAGTGGAAGATACATTGTATTTCTCAAACATTCGTTACCTAAAAACCTTAGTCTTGAAGGATTAAAGATTGTAATTGATTGTGCAAATGGTGCTACTTATAAAGTTGCTCC
>JAGLYT010000151.1 GCA_023132075.1 bacterium | reverse complement strand
ATTCCGTTCCGCTTTTTCAACTTTATTTTTATCTTTTTTCCTTTTTTGAATCTTGTTTTGAAGATCGACAAGGTCTTCTTTATTGTCTTTTATTTTACCTCTAACTTTATCCAGTTTTTTATCATAATTTATTTCACCATTAACTTCCGGAGAGAAAAATAAAATAAAAAATAGACTACACACAACAAATATTCCGGCATATCTTTTTACTTTGAAAAACCATTTTAGTTTCAATTAAAAACACCTTTTAAAAAATAAATCTGATATTCTGTATGCTCACACAACAATCTACACCTCAATATATTTCTGTATTGAAATAAAACTGCCAATAAACCCCACCAGAATCCCTCCGCCCCCCAACCCTGCCATTATCGGCCAGGGCAGAAACAAAATCCCCTCAAACCTTAAAATCAACAAATAATAAATACCAAACAAGAGACCCAGCCCACAAATAGCCCCTAAAAACCCGGCAATTAAACCTTCTAATAAAAAGGGCATACGGATAAAACCTGCTGTTGCTCCCACCAACTGCATTATTCTAATTTCATCCTGCCTCAAAGAAACAATCAAACGAATAGTATAAATAATCATCGATAAACTAATCACCCCTAACATAATTCCTAAACCTATTCCAATTGATTTTATAAAAAAGATAATCTTATTTAAATTTTTTACTTCCTCCTGTCCATATCTCACTTCTTTTATACCGTCGAAAAATTTGATTCGCTTTGCAATGTTATTTAACTGCTCCATTTTCTTATCAATCAGCTTTACATTGAAAGAAGCAGGCAAAGGATTCTCTCCCATCATTTTTATATAATGAGCAATTTCCGCATCTTTACTTAAATCACTTAGGGCCTCATCTTTGGATGTATAAATTATATCCTCAATGTTACCCATATTGAATATTTTTTTTCGTATAGACCCAATTTTTTCAATGCTTAAATCGTCATCAAGAAACACTACAATTTCCACTTTTTCTTTTAAATCGTTTATTACTTTATTTAAATTGACCCCTATCAGGGAAAAAACCCCCATAATTAAAATAGAAATACTCAACGACCAAATAGCACTTAAATTGGCTAATTTTTCCCGTCTAAAATTATTTTTTGCTTCCCTTAATGCATACCCAATCATGATTCTTTGCTCTTCCCTCCTACTAATTTCAGTGATTGATAAGAAATATTATTGAAATCTGTTTTTTTGTTGTTGGTAGCCATAACAACAGTAACACCTTCTTCGTTGGTTTTACTTAAAATTTGAATAAGTTCTTCCTGTGTCTCCATATCTAAATTAGCCATCGGCTCATCAGCTAAAATAATTTCGGGATTGTTCACCAATGCCCGGGCAATACATAATTTCTGCCTTTCACCGTGGGATAACTGATAAGGATATAAATTTTTCTTCCTGATTAAATCTACCTTATTGAGTGCTTCGCAAACTCTATCAAAAACTACTTCCTTTGGTAAATCAATAGCAGAAAGAACAAAAGCAATATTTTCAAAAATAGTTTTTTTGTATAATAATTTAAAATCCTGAAAAATCATTCCTATTTTCCGGCGTAAAAAAGGAATATGCTTTCTCTTTATCTTACTCAAATCCTGTTCTCCCCAGAATATTTTCCCCGCTGAAGGTCTTTCCTGGCAGGTAATGAGTTTTAAAAAAGTAGTTTTTCCTGCTCCGTTAGGCCCAAATAAAACAAAAAAACCTCCTCTTTTTATTACTACATTAATATCTACTAAAGCATTAATATTTTTCTCTAAATCACTGGTTTGTGCAAAATAATATTTACAAACATGTTCAAACCGAATCATAGTTTTCCCCTTTTAAATTCAGGAAAGATATTTCCCTACCAATAACTTTAGTTTTTCAGCCGTTTCATTGTCAATAGAATCTCTTGCCGTTTGAATTCCTCCGCACAGGGCCGTAGAACATTCACATTTCCGTTCTCTCTGAAGAAGAGGAATTACTGTCTTAAGCAACCCCTTTACATTTTCCACATTTGCTTTAACATTTCCCAAAACCTGCTCTACAGTTACTTCTTCCCCTTCTTTCCAAACATCATAATCAGTAACCAGGGCAATAGTAGCATAACATATCTCCGCTTCTCTGGCTAATTTAGCTTCAGGGATATTCGTCATCCCAATAATGGAAAAACCCAGTTGACGGTATACTTTTGATTCGGCACGTGTAGAAAACTGCGGCCCTTCAATACAAACATAAGTCCCCCCAAGTTTCACAGAAAGACCTCTTTCTTCTGCAACTTTATAAAGAACTTCCGACAATTCTTTACAATAGGGATTAGCAAAAGGTATATGAGCCACTATTCCTTCGGTAAAAAAAGTAGAAACCCGATTGCGCGTACGATCAAATAACTGATCCGGAATGACAAAATCCCGGGGTTTTATTTCTTCTTTCAAACTCCCTACCGCAGAAACGGAAATAAGTTGTTCCACTCCCAAACTTTTTAATGCATAAATATTTGCCCTGACATTAATTTGTGTCGGTGAAATCCGATGCCCTTCCCCATGACGGGGAAGAAAGGCAACAGGAATATCTTCTACTGCTCCGACAGTCAAACAATCAGAAGGTGCCCCAAAAGGTGTTTTTACTTCTATTTTACTGACATTCTTAATTCCCGGTATCTGATCAACCCCGCTGCCACCAATTATTCCTATTTTTATTTTTTCCATAAACTAACACTCCTCCCCAATTTTGTTCTGAAATTTTGCTATCTACTTAAAACAAACCACCTAAATAATTGACATTTTTTGTGCCTAAGCCTTATCTTGCAATGTTGCTATTCCGTTCCTTCGGAATTTATAGTAATATCTATAGAACTATTCCTATCAACCTCCGTCCTTGGTTTAGGATTCTGTCTGAGAACAATATCAAAAACCCTTTCCTCATCACATGCATGTTTTATTTCCCCCATTTTTAAATCCGCTCTTTTTAAAAGAACCTGCACACCGGCAAGTTTTTTCCCTAAAAGATTGGGAACCCTAACCTTTCCACTGCCACTGCTAATTGAAAGATTAATTTTTTCCCCTTTTTTTACCTTCGAATTGTTAGCAGGAAGAGTAGAAACAACTCTTCCCGGCGAAATAGTTTCCGAATAAATATTTTCTTCTTTACCTAATTCTAATCCCAATTCTTTCAATTTAACTTTAACATCTTCTAATAAAACATCTGAAAAATCGGGAAGTCTGGTTTTTCCTTTACTAACAAATACTTTTATCCTAAAACCACCATTAACTATTGCCCCGCTCTCGGGAATCTGCTCAGCAATCTTCCCTTCCGGAACAAGATTACTTTCTTTCTCCCCCTCCAGTGTAAGCAATAATTTCTTGCTTTCTAAAATCAATCGGGACTGTTCCAAAGAAGCTCCTATCAAATTAGGAACTTCTACATTTTTCATACCATCAAGTATAGGAGTCAAATAGAAATAAAACCCAAGACACACTAAAACAGAAACAATGAATGACACAAAAACATGTGCAAAAAATTTAATCGTTCCCTCAGACATTTTCAGTTTCCTCCCTCTTCTGAATTCCGTTCTTTTTATAATTAAAAAATTTATTCCTAAAAAAACATCTATCCAAAAAACAATACTCCATATAATAATGAAGTATTATACTACAAAAACAAAAACTATTCCACTATTTTTTTTTAATCATTTTTTACTTTTATAAAATGAAATTTGATATTTTTTTTAAATTGTTATTTAATACTATAATAAAAAAAATCTTTACAAAAACCCATAAAAAATAGTATTATTAGGGCTGTTATTAATAAATTTTTTAATAATTCTGTTATACGAAATAAAAATGATTCCTTTTAAAGACAATATACCTTCTAAAACTTTTCCTTTTGTAAACATCCTTTTAATTTTAGTTAATTTAGGTGTTTTCGGCCACGAGCTTTCTTTAGCTTCTTCGGGAAAACTGGATGCTTTTCTTGCCCGCTGGTCTTTGATTCCCATTGATTTTATGCTTCATCCATTAAGAAACGCAGACAATTTACTCTTAAGTATGTTTTTTCACGGCGGTTGGATTCATCTCATAGGCAATATGTTCTATCTGGCCATATTTGGAAAGAATGTAGAAGACAGGGTCGGACATTTCAGGTACATAATATTTTATTTATTATGCGGAACAACAGCATTCATATTTCAGATTTTAAACAATCCGGTTTCCGAAATTTCTTTAATTGGCGCAAGTGGTGCTATTGCCGGGGTTTTGGGCGCTTACTTTATCCTCTATCCCTGGGCAAAAATCCGTAGTTTAATTCTTATATTTTTCTTTGAAATACCGGCATTTTTATTTTTAGGCATGTGGTTTTTTATCCAATTGTTAAATAGTTATCTTTCTATTACTACGGAGCCTATTAAGGGATGTACCGGAGGAATTGCCTGGTGGGCACATGTTGGTGGTTTTGCCTCCGGAATAATACTAATCTTTTTTTTCCGGAAAAACAAATATTATCGTACATTTTACTGAATTAAAAATAAAAACAAAGAATAGTCCATAGTCCACAGTCGATAGTCCATAGATTACGGA
>JAGLYT010000150.1 GCA_023132075.1 bacterium | reverse complement strand
AAGATTATAGTGGGCATTTACTGAATCAGGGTTCCTTTTTATCTCTTTTTCCAAATTACTTATAGCTTTATCCTGAAAACTCTCTCCCTGCTTCGAACATCCGCATAAAAAAATAATTCCCAGTAAAATTAAAACTACTCTTACCTCATAATTTTTTCTTTCCATTTAAACGACCTGTCCCTTATTGTTATTTCTATTTATTTATTTTTTGCTGTCTTTATTATCTCGTTTATCCTTTACACGATTGTTACCCTTTGATAAATTGTAACCTTATTTTTCGACGATATCACTAACTACTCTCCATACATTTTTTTTTGTTTTCTCTTATCAATTTCATTTGAAAGTTTAAGAGCTAACTTCTTATCTAACCCTTCCAGTATTTCACATTCTTTACGTACTTCCTTCTCTTTATCCATCCCTAAATACACCAACCCGAGAATAAAATGGGTATCTGCACTATCAAATTTAATTTCCACTGCTTTCTTGCATTCTTCCATTGCTTGCTTATATAATTTTTTCTTATAATAAATCAACCCAAGATTATACCGAGCTTTCATGTGATCTGATTTAAGAGCTAATGTCTCCTCATATTTTTCTATCGCCAGGTCATACAAGTTCCGTTCATAATAAGCTACCCCAAGATTATAATAGGCATCTACATTATCCGGTTTAAGCCTGATTGTTTCTTTAAATTTTTCTATTGCTTTCAGATATAACCCCTTTTTATTATAAACCACTCCGAGATTATAATGAGCTTCTGAAAAAAAACGATTAATTTTCAAGGCTTCTTTATATACTTTTTCTGCTTCTTCCAAAAGACCCTTATTGACATAAATTACCCCTAAATTACAATGAAACCTTTCATTCTTCGAATCAAGCTTAATTGCTTTTTTAAATTCTTCTATTGCTAAATCATACAAATTCTGTTCATTATAAACTACTCCCAGACTATAATGAACAACCGGATCATTGGGTTTAAGCACAAGAGATTCCTTATATTCCCACACTGCCTCTTCAAATTGTTTCAGTTTTTCATAAACAACACCAATATTATAATGAGCATCTGCAAAATCAGGATCAAGGACTATCGCTTCTATATATTCTCCCACTGCCTGGTCATATAGACCTCTCTCTGCATAGGCCCCCCCTAAATCAAAATGAAGATTTACATTCCCAGGGTCAATCCGGATTCGTTCTTTATATTTTTCTATTTCTTCATCAAATAAAATACTTTTATCACTAATAATCTTGCTTATCGGATAAGGTTTATTAGCATACCTGGAATCAATCTTCACTGCATCATCAAATTCTTCCCTTGCTCTTTCTATAGAACCTTTTTGATTATAAATCCAACCTAATTCATAATGCGGTCCTGCATAATCATATTTATTCATTATTGCCTTTTTAAATTGTTGCATTGCTTTCCAATAAAGTCCCTTTTCTTTATAAACCATCCCTAATTTATAATAACCCACTTCATATTCAGGATCATTTTTTATCGATTTTTTAAACATTTCCACGGCTTTATCATTTATTTTTTTTTGAGCATAAATATCCCCAAGGCAACAATAAGTTTTTGCATGCCGGGGATTAATATCTAATACTTTTTTAAACTCCTTTATTGCCGGATCATATAAACCTTTTTTTATATAAATACATCCCAGATTATAGTGTGCATCTATAGAATCAGGGTTCACTTTTATTTCTCTTTTTAACCTTTTTATGCTTTTATTTTCTAAACTATCTTCCGATTTTGAACAACCCCATAAAAAATTGATACTTAGTAAAACACATATTATTTTACATATATGTCTTTTTCCCTTTTTTTTAAAACACATTTGTCCCCCCATACTCGTTCCCTGCAACAATTACACATTTCTAAAATATTTATACTTTCATTAATTCTAATTTTAGTGTTTTTTATTTAAAATAACATATTTGCATTTTATACAATTATACTAAATTTGTCAAATATAAAACACCGGAAAATTATCATTAAATTACTCTGAATTTCAGGCAAAATCCAGGTTGGGATTACTCTTACTTGTGATATCGAAACATTCATACGGAAGAAAATATCAAAAACCAATTCCCGACACCAATCCATTAAATTATAACTCGAAATTTAACTCGTATAGGAACAAAGCCACTAATACGTTTTTCATGCCTTTTTCACCTATTTAGTGAACTCTTCCTTCCTCTTTCCCGATTACTTCTTTCCTTCGATTTTACTTCAATATCGGATTTAAAATCAAGCTTTTTGGAAAAATTTAAAATGTCTTTTTCCTGTTTAATATTAAGGAATAATATTTTGAGCCATTTCCTTTCCATAAACAATTGCTTCCCTTATTTTTACAGGATTGAATTCTAAAGTATCAATAACCTCTTTCTGAGGCATAATGGTAACTATTTCGACCTCTCGATATTTATTTAAGGGAACACCCATCTCTTTACATAACTCATCCGCACCTTCTATCTTATTCATAATTTTTCTCCACAATTGAACGGTAGCATTAATCTTTCTGGAAACTTTAAGGTCATTCTCATATATCTCAGCAAGAAGAATTTCCAAAGTCCTTATTCCAACATGAATCAAACTCTTATAATGCTTAGGATTATAGGGTATTTCACTGGGTGAAGCTAAAACGACAACAATCTTTTCCGCACCCAGATTTATTGCTGTAGAAAGCGGAGTAATATCCCTTATTCCTCCATCCACAATTTGTTCATTATCTATAAAAGGAGGGTGAAAAGCTATAGGAATGGATGTGCTGGCTAAAACCCATTTTTTCAAATTTTTATTATTTTGATTGATAGAAATATATTTCGTTGTCTGTAAGGACACAGATCCTATCCTCAATTCTTTACCATTCTTTCTAATTTTATCAGGATTTATATATTTATCTATTTTTTTCCATAGCGGCTTATTATCATACATACTTTGACTACCAAGGAATCCCCCTAATAATCCCAAAAATTTCTTCTTATAAATATCCCGGTTAGATCTTATGCCTTCCCACAACTCTAATAATTTCGGAAAATCACCCTGGGCTACCATAGAAGCATTCAAACTTCCTACCGATACCCCGCAAATAATATCAAAATCCATCTTCTTCTCATTGAGTAAATAATCAAGAACACCTATCTGAAAAGAGCCTTTTGCTCCTCCACCACTTAAAACCAAAGCTGTTTTTCCCATTTCAATTTACCTTCCTTTCTTAATATAGTATTTACAGTTATGCAAAATAGATTTTTTATCCCTGTTGCCTTCCCTCTCCACTTCAAATGTCTGCCTGTCCACCAATCCGTAAAGCGGCTCATTCCCGAAAAGATTGTCCTCTATTTTTTTCTGGCTTTTAAAGTCAACAAAATTATACTATAATTAACTATTCCTTTCAAGAATTTAATGGTTCAGGCTTAAAAGTAACAGAACAATAAATTTATTGACAATAAAAACAAAAAAACTACAATAAATAATAAATCTATTTTTAAATTTACAGGATAAAAAATGAAACCGCTTATATCCGTAATTATAACCACTTATAACCGAAAAATATTTCTGAATACTGCAATTGAATCGGTTTTAAAGCAAAATTTCCAAAATTTTGAACTTTTAATTATTGACGATGGTTCAACGGACAACACCAAAGAAACGGTTAACTCTTTCATACATGAAAAAATTAAATATATCTACCAAAAAAATCAAGGAGTATCTTCGGCAAGAAACAGGGGAATAAAATCAGCACAAGCCCCTTTTATTTCTTTTCTCGATTCAGATGATACATGGAAAAAAAATAAATTAGAAATTCAATATAAAACAATGCTGGATAATCCCCAATATTTATTATCTCACACGGAAGAAATCTGGTATAAAAATGCGAAAATACTAAATCCCAGGAAAATCCATAAAAAACACCATGGGAACATCTTCCACCAATCTTTAAAACTTTGTGCAATTAGTCCTTCTACTGTAATGGCAAGAAAAGATTTATTCGATATTATCGGCCTTTTTGATGAGAAACTTATGGTTTGTGAAGATTATGACCTCTGGCTCAGATTTACCGCCAGATTACCAATATTACTAATCCCGGAAGCTCTAACTATTAAACAAGGCGGCCATTCTAATCAACTTTCGCAAAAATTTACCGGTATGGATAAATTTAGAATCTATGCGATAAAAAAATTGTTAAATAATCCAGAAATAACCTTGAAAAAAGATAAATTAGAAATAACTATTAAAGAATTACAACATAAATGTATTATCTACGGAAAAGGATGCCTGAAGCATAATAAAAAAGAAGAAGGAGAATATTACCTTGCCCTGGCAAAAAAATACAACTACCCAAAATAACACAATGAAAAAAGAAATTGAAAAACTGATTAAAGAAAAACTTCCCATCTCTTTGGGCTTAAATAAACAAAATGAAATTATAAGGTTAATCTTTGAAATTTTGAAAAAAAATGAAATTACCATTTCACAGTTTTTAAATCTTGATATTATAAAATCATATTTACTTAAACAAAAAGTTGAATTTAGTTCGTTTAAAAAAATCCTTTTGCAATTACGTTATCCGGAAACAATTAAAAATGATA
>JAGLYT010000015.1 GCA_023132075.1 bacterium | reverse complement strand
GGGTAATAACCCTGAAAATATTTCCGCTTACTTTCTGAATGACTAAACCTCTTATTTTCAGGATCATACTCACCGCATCATCAAAGGGAACATCATCCAAGTGTATTGTTACCGTACCGGAAACATCATCTCCATAAACTATGTTCACCCCGCTCTTCACCGCTAAAATTCTTAAAACATCCCGAATTTCCGCTTCGTTAAAATCAAGCGAGACTATTTGTTTACTAATAGAAGGAAACACTCCTTCTTCCTTTTTAGCTGTTTTTTTCGTTGTTCGTTCCTTTATTTTCTTTTTTTTCGGAGATATTTTTGCTATCTTTTTTTTAGCTGTTTTTTTAGCCTCACGAGTAAGAGTTACAACAAGCTGATTGGTAATGTCATCCAATTCACTTTTATAGGAAACTTTGTCTTTCAAATCCAGGACTACTCTGCTGATTTTTATCGGTTCATTTTGAAACTGTGCAGAACGAACCCTCTTAATTAAAGAATCCCCGGTATCCTCAATTTCCTTTTGCTCCCAGTTATGAAGAGTGTTAGTCAACTCAATTACCAACCTTAAAGGCTTCGTAATTTTGAAGCAATGGTATTTTATTCGGCCGTTAAGAGAGATAATTAGTTTTGTCTTGTCATCGCTAACTGTTTCCATTCTTACACTTGTTAATTGCCGGTAAGAAACTTCTTTTTCCTCATCTGTCCCCTGCACAGTACTTTTAATAAATATCCCACAAACCATACCTATAACACAAAACCATACCATTTTTTTCATCTATTTTCCTCCCAGTAATATTCATTCAATCTATTTACATTAATTAATAGCCACAGCAAGCCACCGAATAAACCAACAGTTGCTTATTTTACACTACTCTCGATTTTTAATTCTTTTATCCCTTTGTCGCTGGTCATCAAAACTACACTTTTCTCTTTAACAATACCAACCACTCCTTTTACCCTTCTTCCCCGCTGATTAATCAACATTTTATCTTTTACAATATAACTCGACCCGCTAACATCATCAATTAAAGCTAAGCGTTTTTTTCGGGAGTCTTTTACAATGCCTCTAAGGGTCAAAGTAGACAAATTAGCCGCGGTCATCTCGGCTATTCCTTCAATCGCTTCCCCTTTGACCGTTAACGACAACAAAGGATTTCGATATTTTCCTCCTTTGTATTCATATTTTACCTCGGCCTTTTTTTGCTTATCCGTTACTACTTCGGTCACTACTTTCTTCTGCGGTATAGTTGTAGGCAAAGCAGTGGAAATTTTTTTCTCTTTTTTACCGCAACCCAAAACACAAAAAAACAAAAAAACCAACACAAAACACAAAACATTCTTTGCTATCATAAAATGATTCCCTGCGATTATTTTTCTCACTACACTTTTACTCCCGGTTTGTTTTAATTTGATTTAAAAATATAAGTTGTCAACTGAAAATTCGCACTTATATTAGTCGGATCTCCCTCCGTCGGACTTTTGGCCATTATATTCAAATTGTTCACCTTTACGATTCTTTCAAGTTGTCCTAATTCAGCAAGGAATAAACCCAGAGAATGATAATAAGTGCTGACACTCACACTAATGGGGATTTTTATAAAATATGTTTGGCTAATTTCCGCCTGAGGAGAAATGGAAAGAAAATTTATTTTAAACTTTTGGCCCGACCTTGTTATTTTCCTTAATAACGCAGAAATTTCTTTCCGTTTCGGCAATTTCTGCTCTGCTGCTGAAAGTTCTTTTTTCAAAAATTCGAAATCTAACTTTAACTGATCCAATTTACTTGCTCTTTGCTTAACCAGTTGCAATTTACTTTCTTTCTGCGAAACTTCCTGCTCTAAATTTTTTAGTTGCATCCCCTGCGGTCTTAAAAACCGCGAATTAAAAACATACATACCCGCCAGCAACAAAACTCCTACTAAAACTTTTTGTTGTTTAGTTATTGGTTCCAAATGCCCACTCCTTAATATTTATAAACACCTGAAAGAGTAAAGTTAAAAGACTTAACGTTTTTGTTTACAACGGAGGATTGAATTCCCCCTAAATTTATTTCACCTATGTGTTTGGCAAAAGTTTCATCTTTTTCAAACATATCCATTGTATCTGCAACTCCAAAGTTGGTAAAAGAAACCCCGCTTACATTTACAGTCATTGATGATGCATCGCTCACAGTCGTCATATTATTTATCCACACATTTTTAGGCAATCTACTACTTAAAGCTTCCATGAATTTTGGGTAAACCAGTCTATTCCTTATTAGGGAAGTGATCACCCCTAACTTTTTATTCAACATTTCCCTTTGTCTTTCCAAATTTTCCACCTGAGTTACTGTAGTTTGAAGTTGATTCAACTCCTGCTGGATTAGATCTCTAGTCACAGTAAGTTTTCGAACTTTCATCAAACGAAACCCATAAAAACTCCCCACCAATAATAAAACTAAACCCACCCCTATTAACATAAAGACATCCTGCTGTGACGATGATTCTTTTGTTTCTAAATGAATTTCGTGAGGAAGAAGGTTTATTTTTATCATTTTATATCTTTCTCCCTTCTTAGAGATAACCCGAAAGCTACTACTAATGACGGTGCCTCTTCAACAAGCTCTCCCCCTGAAAATAAATCAGTATTCACTTTTCCACCACTGAACGGATTATGCGTTTCTACAGGAATATGCAATTCCTGGCTCATAAACTTATCCAAATTCCTCAACTTTGCACTACCCCCGCTCAAAACTATTCGGCTGACAATCTTTTCTTCGGATTGAGTTTGATAATAATCGATGGAACGTTGTATTTCTTCAATAAGCGACTTAACCGCATTCACGATTATTCCTGAAATTTGTGCTTTATCCTCGTTATCCTCAGTAGATTTTTCCATGTTCTTTTCATCAAACATTATCAATCCGTTTTCCCACTTCATTTTTTCCCCTGTCGAATAATCTACTTGCAAATTCTTTTGTAATGCTTTAGTAAAATTATCCCCTCCGACAAGAACATCCCTCACTACCCGGCAAACTCCACTTTCAACTATCACAATATTAGTAACCAACGCCCCAATATCAACCAACATAACATTTTCCTCAGCTCCCTGAGTAACGGAACTCAACTCAAAAGCATTTTCCAAAGCAAAAGCATCTACATCCACAATAACCGGTCTAAGTCCTGCCTCTTGAAGAATATCAATGCGGTCCTGAATTATTTCTTTCTTCGCAGCAATTAATATCGTTTCCATTTTCTTTTGCCCCTCATCCGTTACTTCACCCAAAATTTGAAAACCAATATTTACATCCTGCACTCCAAAAGGAATATACGGTTCCGCTTCAAACTGAATAGTTTTTTCTAATTCGGCATGAGAAAGGCTGGGAAATTTTACATAACGGACAATAACGGAATTGCCGGAAACAGAAGTTACCGCATTTTTAGTAGAAATTTTATTTTGTATAAGAAGTTTTTTTAAGGAAGTTATTGCTAATTGTTTCCTATCAAAAGGAGAGAGTTCCATATTATACTCAAGAGAAATAGGAGCACTGCCATACTTCGTCAGCTGATACTTATCATCTCCAATTTTTTTCAACTGCACGACCTTTATATTATAACTGCCAATGTCTACTCCTATTGCATCCGTACCTCTAGAAAATAATCCCATTTTTTCCCTTTCAATTGAATTTGAATCGTGCTACCTTTTCAAACAACAAAATTATTTTCGCTTTTCAGAATTACATTTTAAAAATACCATATATTTAATTTGTTGTCAAGAAAAAAAATAGCACTTGCGCATAAAAAAGGACCGAAAGGAATAGGTTGCCATTTTTTATTTCTACCTGTAATTCTTAACATCCCCCCTATAACCGTTCCTCCCAAACACGCCAAAAACAACACATCAAAAATTTTTTCTATCCCCAGAAAAGCTCCTAAACCTGCAATCAGTTTTACATCGCCTCCACCCATAACTTCCCGCTTAAAAATTATTTCCCCCATTACAGCTATTAAATACAAAACACCTCCGCCTAAAAGAAATCCTAAAAAGGAAGAAGACAACCTTGCCCATAAAATACTGTGTTTCCCGTTAAAAAAAATATCTAAAAACCCCTCCAGAAACGGATTGAAAAAACTAAAAATTAAACCCAAACCAATTAATAGAAACGATAATTCGTCCGGTATTATTTGATGATAGTAATCAATCACGGAAATAACAGTTAAAATCCATAAAAAAATCAACCCTATAAAAAAACTTATACTCAGCCCATAAATTAAATAAAGCCATCCTCCTCCGACAGCCATAATTAATTCTACCAGCGGATAAACATAAGAAATTTTTCCTTTACAAAACCGACACCTTCCTTTCAAAAGAAAAAAACTTACCAGAGGAATATTGTCGTAAAATTTTATAGTATTTTTACACAAGGGACAAAAAGAGAAAGGCATAACAATAGATTTTTCTAATGGTATTCGATAAATACAAACATTAGCGAAACTTCCTAACATTGCACTAAAAATTATAATAAAAAATAAAACCGACAGCATCAATGTAGAAATCCCCTTTTATTAGGTCGTTGAAATTCGTTGAAAATTATAAATTAAAATTTTAATTTTCTCCGCAAAAAAAAAGGCTGATGGTTAGCAAATTAACAAGATTTTAAAAATTTATAACAAACAGGACTTCCCACTTTCTCTTATCAATCAACCAACCACTCAACCTTTTTCTTACTATCAGAAAAAAAACAAAGATCTTACCATCTGGTAATAGTGCCCCCCTTAGTATCCGTGCGAAGAGAATCAACAATTACCTTTCCGTCAATACTGCGATAGCCCCATCCATCAGAACCAGTAGTACCAAGTCCTCCTGCAGGATTATTATCCACAGTAGTAACATCTGCCACACCGGGTATCCCTAATTTTACGAAGGGTACTTCATCCAGATATTTCTTCGCCCCTGAAGTGGCAGTAACAGCAACTAAGTCTTCATACGTCGTCGGTAACCACCCTTCATTATCCCCGTAATAAATGACTATTGCCGCCCGCATTGCACCTAACGAACCTTTGGTAGACGCTTCCTTTGACTTACGGATTAAATCCGCAAATTTAGGAATAGCAATAGCTGCTAAAATACCAATAATAGCTACTACGATCATCAACTCAATAAGGGTGAAACCTTTTTTTACTCTTTTCAATTTCAACATTATTCTTTTTCACCTCCCTTCTTTTATTTTTTAAATCAATTATCCTTCTCTATAAAAATAACACAAAAAATAATTTTTGTCAATTATAAAATATCTTTTATCCTACATTACCCGCCAACTGTCCTAATTCAAACATCGGTAAAAACATAGCAATAACAATTGCACCTACAACTAATCCCATTATCACAATAATCACCGGCTCAACCAATGCAGTTAACCCTTCTACCGCCGCATCTACTTCCTGATCATAAAAATCAGCAATTTTACTTAACATCGTATCTAAGTTTCCGGTTTCCTCCCCCACCGCAATCATCTGGACAACCATCGGAGGAAAGGTATTACTTTTTTTCAAAGGAGGAGCAATTCTTTCCCCTTCCCGAATACTATCCCGTGTATCTAAAATAACTTTTTCAATAACTACATTTCCAGATGTCTTTGCTACTGTATCCAGGGCTTGTAAAATAGGTACCCCGCTTTTCACCAAAGTTCCTAATGTTCTGGAAAATTTAGCAATAGCAACTTTACGCAACAAATTACCAAATGCGGGAACTTTTAATAAAATAGTATCAATATTCCATTGTCCTGCTTTCGTACTATAATATTGCCGTATACCGAAAAAAAATCCTATTCCCGCTCCAATAAAAACCAAAACATATTTCTTTACAAACTCACTAAGCCCAATTAACAATTGAGTGGGCAAAGGCAAATCCCCGCCGAAACTGGTAAAAATTTCTTTGAAAGCAGGAATTACCACGGTAAGTAAAAATACCGTCACTAAACCGCAAACAAAAGAAATAACCCCGGGATAAATCATCGCTCCTTTTATTTTTCTTTTTAATTGTTCCGATGCTTCCAAATAATTAGAAAGTCTTTCTAAAATTACATCCAATACCCCACCGGTTTCCCCAGCCTTTACCATATTAACATATAATTCGGTAAACGCATTTGGATGTCTGGCTAAAGCCTCCGTAATCGATAATCCCGATTCTATATCTTCCCTTACTGTTCCAATCACGGTTTTGAAAGCCGGATTTTCCATTTGGTCACCTAAAATAGTTAACCCCTGAACAATGGGAATACCGGCACCAACCAGAGTAGATAATTGCCGGCTGAATAACACCATATCTTTTGATTTTACGCTCGGTTTAAAAATATTTATTTTATCCAAAATATCTTTTAAAGCTGTTTTTTTTATTTCCTGAACTTGCAAAACAATAAGCTTCTGACCACGCAGGCGGTCTACTACCATTCTTTGTTCATTAGCGAACATAACTCCATCGCGAACAGAACCGGAAACCGTCTTTACCTTGTAACTATACTCTGGCATGAATTATTTACCTCCTGCAAAAAAATAATTGTTGTGTCACTACTCTAATAAAACTTCAAACTCCCAAATTTTTTTTAAATTATAACTCGTCACTCATAATTGTCTGTTGCCTTTATTCTGTTATCTATGGACTATCAACTGTCTTTTGTCTTTTCATCAAACACCTTGTTTATTAACTAATCTCTTAAAATCTCCTATATCCAATGAGGAGGCTAATGCATTGGCATAACTAATCTGTCGACGAATATATAAATTATACAAAGATGCATTCATCGTCTGCATTCCATATTTTCCGCCTGTTTGAATAGCCATTTGAATCTGTTCTATTTTTTGTTCCCGCACCAAATTTCTAATAGCCGGGGTTACAAACAATGTTTCACAGGCAAGTACCCGCCCTTTTCCGCTAGCATGCAATAACAACTGTTGAGAAAAAATTGCCTGTAAAACAAAAGATAGCTGAGACCTAATCTGGGGTTGTTGATGAGGAGGAAAAACATCAATTATACGATTAACCGATTGAGCGGCATCAGTAGTATGTAAAGTAGCAAAAACTAAATGTCCTGTTTCAGCAATAGTTAAAGCAGCTGATATTGTTTCCAGATCCCTCATTTCTCCGATTAATATAATATCCGGATCCTGTCGTAAAACATATTTTAAAGCAACATTAAAAGCAGAAGTATCACTACCTACTTCTCTCTGATTAACAATACATTTACCATGTGGATGGACATACTCAATAGGATCTTCTATCGTCATTATATGTTGACTGCGGTGTTGTTTTAAATAATTAATCATTGATGCTAAAGTTGTCGTTTTACCACTTCCCGTGGGACCTGTCAATAAAACCAACCCCTTGGAAAGCTTCATTATCTCATATACTATCGGAGGTAATCCCAGTTCATCAAATGACAGTATCTTAGTGGGAATAGAGCGCAAAGCCGCTCCTACAGAGCCCCGTTGCCTAAAAACATTCATTCTAATCCGGCCTATACTTTTTATCCCAAAGGATAAATCCAGCTCATCCTGACCTTCAAATCTCTCTTTCTGTTTATCAGTAAGTAAACTATAAATCAATCTTTGACAAATATCAGGATTAAGACTGGGATAATCAAGGGGAATTATCTCTCCGTCAACTCTGAGAACCGGAGGTGAACCTACTGTAAGATGTAAATCCGAAGCATTTTTTTCCACCATAACCTGCAATAATTCCTCCATATTAACCATAAAACAATACTCCTTTCTTTAAGTAATACTAATCAGCGAAAGTAACTCTCATCACTTCCTCTACTGTAGTAGTTCCCGATAATAATTTTTTTACTGCCGCTTCCCTTAGTGTAAGCATCCCCTCCTCACAGGCTGCTTGCTTTACTACATGGGTAGAAGCCCGCTCTAAAACTAAATCCCTTATCCTGTCATTTATCTCCATTACCTCATAACAGGCTAACCGGCCGCGATAACCGGTATTGGTACAATTATCACAACCTTTCCCCTTATAAAGAGTAACCTTGTCTGACCCTCCCACCATTTCTTTCGTCACACCAAGGCCGGAAACAGAATCAAAAGGCACCTCATAGGATTCCTTACATTTCTTACAAATCACCCGCACTAATCTCTGAGCAATGACCATGATAATAGTAGAAGAGGTTAAAAATGGTTCGATTCCCATATTATTCAATCGGGTAACAGCACCTGGTGCATCGTTAGTATGCAATGTAGAAAAAACCAAATGACCGGTTAAAGCAGCATTAATAGCAATTTCCGCTGTTTCCGTATCCCGAATTTCCCCTACCATTATAATATCCGGATCCTGTCTCAAAAAAGAACGCAATCCTGCAGCGAAAGTTAAACCAATATCCGGTTTGGCTTGCACCTGATTAATCCCTTCCAATACATATTCCACAGGGTCTTCAATGGTAACAATATTTTTATCCGGGTAATTTAAAGTAGAGAGAGTAGAATAAAGGGTAGTTGATTTACCCGACCCTGTAGGTCCGGTAACCAAAACAATTCCATAAGGAATTTCAATGTTTTTATTGTACACACTTAACGTATTTTCTTCAAATCCTAATTTAGTCAAGTCCAAGCATAAAGCTGCCGCGTCCAAAACACGCATAACAACTTTTTCCCCAAAGGCAGTAGGTAAAATCGAAACACGTAAATCAACTTCTCTATTGCTTACCCTGATTTTAATACGTCCGTCCTGGGGAAGACGCCTTTCGGCTATATCCAGACTGGACATAATTTTTATACGGGAAACTACTGCATTTTGTAATTTTTTAGGCGGGGCTTTTGCCTGATGTAAAACTCCATCAACCCGGTAACGAATTCGTAGAGTCTTTTCGTAAGGTTCTATATGAATATCCGAGGCGCCCATTTTAATTGCTTCACCCAAAAGTAAATTTACAATTTTAACTACAGGAGCATCTTCCGCAGCTAAAGCAAGTGCAGACAGTTCCTCTTCCCCTTCTGATTCATTTACTATTTCTAAATCATCAGCATCCCCTGTTTCCATCTCTTTTAAGATGTCATCCATTGAACCTTTACTGGATGATCCATAATACTTTTCAATAGCACTTTTAATTTCCGACTCGGAAGCAATAACTACATTTACATCACAACCAGTCATTAAACGCAAATCATCCACTGCAAAAACATTCATCGGATCCGCCATAGCTATAGTCAATACATTCTTTTTTTTATAAACAGGAATTACCATTTGACGCTTGACCATACTCTCCGGAACAGACTTTATAACATCTTTTGGAATATCACCATACTCATCTAAACTGATAAAAGAAATACCAAATTGTTTTCCTAAAAAAGCCAAAAGAACATCTTCGGAAATATATCCACGCGCCGTTAAAATCTTACCCAGCTTCATCCCTGTTTTTTTCTGTTCCTCATTGGCTTCTTTAAGTTGTTCTTTGGATATAATACCGACATCCACTAAAAGATTTCCTAACTTTTCTTTAATAACTGTTGCCTGCCTTACTCCCATTTTCCTACTCCTGATTGTTTATTTAAAATTACAAATCAGCTCAATTTTACTCTCTTAAATAAATCTATCTCAAAATAATTACTTTGTCAATGCAAATTTTTTTTTCAATGCTTTTTCTATAATACCAGGAACCAATCCATCCATTCTTCCCCCAAACTTAACTACTTCTTTTATTAGACTGGAACTCAAATAAGTATACTCCTGACTGGGCATTAAAAAAACACTTTCTATCTCGGAATTTAATTTTCGATTCATTAAAGCAATTTGAAATTCATATTCAAAATCAGAAACCGCCCGCAGCCCCCTAATAATTACAAAAATATTTCTTCGCTGTAAATAATCAACCAACAATCCTTCAAACCGTTCAACCCTTACTTTGGATAAATTCCCTACCGTTTTACGAAGCATTTTTATCCTTTCCTGTGTAGTAAAAAGTAAATCTTTACCGGGTTTATCCACCACCGCAACCGTTATTTGATCAAACATTTGCAGTGCTCTTTTTATTATATCCAGATGACCATTAGTCACCGGATCAAAAGTACCCGGATACACCGCTTCTCTATTCATACCATTACACTCCAAATTAAAAAAATTTTAAGCTTAAAACTTAAAACTCTCCGCCTTAAAAACTGGCGAACCCGCCTTACTGACTGGCGGACTGTCGCTCCGCTCCAGCAACTAATAGTTCACAGATGACAGACAACAGATAAAAGACAGTCCATAGTCCACAGTCGATAGTCAATAGTCCATAGATAACAGACAAAGAATAAATAAATACTAAATCTGAAATACTAAATTCTAAACCCTCCTTACAGACTGGAGGACAGGCAAATTCGAAATACAAAATACAAAACAAAAAAATAAAGGCAAAATGTGTTTTGAACGATATAGTTTAAACTTCAAACTCATATATCTGTTGTCTTTATTCCGTTGACTATGGACTATTGACTATCGACTGTGGACTATTTTTTTTTACGTGCCCGCAGGGTAAAATTATGCGTCTAGAGAAAAACATATTTTGACTTTATTCAAGTACCCTATTCCGACTTCTAAACATTTCTGCTCAATACTTTGATTACCCTCAGTACAAGTCCATTGAGCGACTACAAACAAACTTACCCTTCGGTATTTTTTGAATATGTTTGACTACTTTTTGTTTTTGTCTTTAACTTATAATTCATAACTAACAGCTTATAACTTTCTGTCTATGGACTGTTGTTCTATAACTTAAAACTTAAATGAAATACTCATCAAATGATGCCAATCCGCCCACTGGCCGGCATAACTACCGATTTCTTCTCCGTAAAAAGCATACTCCAAAAAAACAAATTTAAGACCAAAGCTGGGATATCCTTCATTAAAACCACCGCGCAATTTAAGAAACGTATAAAGATCGTATTCCAATCCCAGATGAATTCTCTGATAAAAATCTTTTTTCTTCCCGATGTCAATTATATCGCAAGCCAAAATCAAATTGTCCACATCAAAATAAGCATCCTTCCAGTAGTAAATTTTTTTAGGTGCAAAAGAAACTCCCAAATTCAAAGAACCATTGATAACCGAACTACCTCCGTCATCCCATTTTAGTTTTGTACCGGCAAAATCGGTTGCGGTAGCAGCAATGATCAATCTTTTATCCAGCATCCTGTACATCCCTCCGAAATCAACCCCCATGCCATAACCCCTGCGCAGTAAATCATCAAATTCAACATCAACAAACTCCTCCACACTCCGATAATCATCTACCTTATATCGTTGAAGATACCGGATAGTCATTCCGGCAGATATGGGATTAAGTATCTCTTTGTAAAAAGGTAAATTAAATTCACGGCCCAAGGAAAAAACTCCTACCAAATCTCCTTTACCATGCGTTCCCAGTTTAGGAACAAATATGCCCATATCTATATCTATCTGGGTTTTTGTTGCAGTATAAAACCCCAGCCCCCAATTAAATAAACTTCCCGGATACAAAAAACTGAGATTGGTCCCTATCTTTATAATCCCGCTTCTATCACTTAAAATCTCATCTTTTAATCCATCGGAGGCATCCGCCCAATAAACATCTCCATCCATTACTTCTTGCATTTCATCGTCCATCATCAGTTCATATATTTTAAAAACATCGTCATTAAACCCAATCATTAAAAAATTATAAGAAAGTTTCCATTTATCCAGATAACTCAATCCTGCAGAATTATATAAAAGCACATCCTCATTATCAGCTATTCCCAGACCTGTTCCTCCCATACCCAACGCCCGTATACTCTCACAAATATGTTCATCCTCTGCCCACAAAGGAACGATTAATAGACAGGAAATAATCACTGATAAAAAGATCAAACCAAATCGTTTAGAATAATTAAACATTTCTTTCTCCTTTCTCTCTAAAAATTAAAGATGAGAATCTTCGTCAACCAACCCATCTCCGTCATTATCTATTCCATCCAAAGCTTCTTCATCTATTCCATTCCCCCAACCTGCATCAATTGAATGTCCCGCATCCCCGTCATTATCTATTCCATCGGCACAATGATATTTACTGATATCTTCTAAAATTTCGCTTACCTCATCTTTTATTTCCTGACTTTCCTCCCCCAGTGCCGCCGTAAAAGCTTCCGCAGCTAATGGTAATAATCCTTCTACCGTATCAATTATATCATTTATTATTGCTGCTGCTTCTTCAGGACTGTGCTCATCCAATAATTTATGTAGACCATCAAGGGTAAACCCTCCGGTTAAATCGTTAAGTTTCCACATAATACCCCTGAATTGAATCAATGCATAAGTTATTGCCTCCAAAGCACAACTTACTCCATAGCCCATATAAACATTTTGCCGCTGAATTGTTCCGTGACAGCGGCCGTAATAAACATCGCTCAAAACCGTTCTTACTTCATGGGAGACATTATAAATAGAATCAATTTCATCCTCAGCAAAATTGAATAAATAATCCACTGCTTCCTCTTCACTAAAATCCGCAGCTAAATCAAAAATATCCCTTTTCAAATATAATCTCGCATAAGCCTTAGAATACCCATACCGGGCATCAGAATTTCCCGGGTCGCATTCCATTGCATCCCTAAACGCTGAAACGGCCCCGCCATAATCTTTGTTTGCCAAACATCGCTCCCCCCGAGCAATATGCTCATCAGTGCTACCTTTAGGCCGATGCAAAAATTCAAAAATGTTGCAGGCGGTCAATCCTAAAAGCAACAAACA
>JAGLYT010000149.1 GCA_023132075.1 bacterium | reverse complement strand
TGCGTCTAGAGAGAAACATATTTTGACTTTATTTTTTTCGCTTTGAATTTAGTATTTATTTTTATCTTTGTCTTTTATCTGTAGTCTATGGACTATTGACTGTGGACCATGGACTAAATCTGTTTTTAATTTATTATTCTTCCCATTTTAGATTGAGTTCCCGCGCTGCTTTGGTCTCATCAAGCCTTAAAACAGGAGTACTTAAAGGAGCTTTTTTTATTTTTTCCGGGTGGGATTTTGATAACCTGGCAATTTCAATCATCACCTGAATAAATTTATCCAAAGTTTGTTTTGATTCTGTTTCGGTAGGTTCAATCATAATAGATTCTTTTACACTAATCGGAAAATATATTGTCGGAGGATGAAATCCTCTATCAATCAAATATTTAGCAATATCCACGGCACGCACACCTTTTTTAACCTGCCGTAAAGCACTACATACGCATTCATGCATGCAAATCTTCGAATAAGGGAAATCATAATATTTTTTTAACCGGCTTCTGCAATAATTAGCATTAAGTACAGCAATATCACTAACATCCATTAATCCTGATTTCCCCAAAAGTAATATATAAGCATAGGTTTTCAAAATTACCAGAAAATTACCATAAAAAGGAGCAACAGCACCGATAGATTCTTTGTAATTATATTTTAATTCAAATATTTCTTTTGCCTTTTTTGCCAATCTGGGTACAGGCAAAAACGGGGAAAGTTTTTTAGTAACACCAACCGGGCCTGACCCCGGACCACCTCCTCCATGGGGTGTAGCAAATGTCTTATGTAAATTCAAATGTACTACATCAAAGCCAATATCACCGGGCTTGCATTTACCCAATATTGCATTAAAATTTGCACCGTCATAATAAACAAGAGCATCTACACTATGGGCTAAATCGGTAATTTCTTTTATTCGGGGATTAAAAAGCCCTAAGGTATTAGGACAGGTCAACATAACCGCAGCTACTTCCAAATTAAGCTTATTCTTAAACTCTTCCATATCCATATATCCCTGACTATCCGTAGAAATAACAATTATTTCATAACCCAGTAGTCCGGCACTGGCAGGATTAGTTCCGTGCGAAGAATCCGGAACAATTACATATTTTTTTTTATTTTCTTTTTTTCTATGATAGGCATCAATTAGAAGCAGTCCGGTAAATTCCCCGTGCGCCCCGGCCAAAGGCTGCATAGTAAATTCATCCATTCCGGTAATTTCAGTAAGTAACCTTTCCGTACGATAAATAACTTCTAAAGCACCCTGCACAAGTTTTTCCCCGGAATAAATTTGGGGAAATAAAGGATGTAAATCAGTAAATCCTTCCATCGCAGCAGCCTCTTCGGTAAATTTGGGATTATACTTCATCGTACAAGAACCCAAAGGATAAAAATGAGTATCTACGGAAAAATTCAACCTGGAAAGATTAGTGAAGTGCCTGACTACATCCAACTCGGATACTTCGGGTAGAGAAGCTTTTTCCGTACGTAAATATTTTTCTTCTATTTTCTGTTGAGGAACATCAGAATCCGGCATTTTTATTCCCCGTCGCCCTTTTTCGCTTTTTTCAAAAATCAATTGCATAAAACTTCCTCCATTGCGGCAACAAATTGTACAATTTCTTCCTTAGTTCTTTTCTCTGTTACCGTTACCAAAAGACAGTTATCCATATTCTCATAGTATTTTCCTAAAGGAAAACCGGCAATAAATCCTTTTTTTAACATCTCTTTTATTACTTTTTTTGCCTTCATAGGAAGTTCAATCATAAATTCATTAAAAACAGGCAAATCCTTTTCAATTTTTACGCCTTTTATTTTACCTAATAACTCTTTAGTAAACATAGCTTTATTAAAATTCAGCTCGGCAACCTCCGCCAAACCATCCTTTCCCACAACAGAAAGATAAATAATTGCCCTTAGAGCACACAAAGCATTGTTGGAACAAATATTAGAAGTAGCTCTTGCCCTCTTAATATGCTGTTCTCTCGCTTGTAAGGTTAAAACATAACCCCTCTTATTATCCTTATCCACCGTTGCCCCCACGATACGGCCAGGCATTTTTCGCACAAAATCCTTCCTGGTTGCCATAAATCCCAGGTAAGGGCCGCCAAAACTAAGGGGCAAACCCAAACTCTGCCCTTCACCAACAACTATATCTAACCCCATTTCTCCGGGTGTCTTTAAAACACCCAGAGACAAAGGATAAACAGAACCTATTATCAATGCCCCGTAATAATGAAAAGGTTCTACAATGTCCGAATAATCATCGATAACACCAAAAAAATCAGGATTTTGTAAAACTACAGCAGCAAGATTATTCTTCAAATGCTGATAAAGATAAGATCGTTTATCCTGACCGAATTTACCTGGTATTTCTACGATTTTTATTGACTGATTTTTCATATAGGTAGAAACAATAGCTCTATAGATAGGATTTACATTTTCATCTATAATTACTTTATTCTTTCCGGTGATTTTTACAGCCATCATTATTGCTTCTGCCAATGCAGTCCCTCCGTCATATAATGATGCATTAGATACTTCCATCCCTGTTAAATTACAAATAGCCGTTTGATACTCATAAATAGATTGTAGAGTACCCTGTGCACATTCAGGTTGATAAGGGGTGTAATTTGTATAAAATTCCGGGCGGTCAGCCAGCCTGCCTACCACCGCAGGTATATAGTGGTCATAAAAACCTGCTCCCATAAAATTTATTAGGGAAATATTTTTTGAGGCAAGCTTTTTAAAATAACTCATTACTTCCTGCTCGGATTTACCTTCGGGAATATCAAATGATTTTGCTCTTAAATGAGGCATTATATCACAAAAAAGCTCTTTAATAGAAGTTACTCCTATTGCCTTCAGCATTTGTTTTATTTCTTCTGTAGTATGGGGAATATAATTCATTTTGATAACTGCTCCAAATATTGGCAATAATCAGAATTGCTCATCAGATTAGATTTTTCATTTTCATCGGTAATCTCTATCTGTACTAACCATCCTTCACTGTAAGGAGATTGATTAATTTTTTCAGGAGAAGCAGAAAGGACATCATTTACTTTTACCACCTTCCCTGAAAGGGGCATATAAATATCAGAAGCTGCTTTCACTGATTCAATAGAAATAAAAACACTGTTTTGCTTAAATATTTCTCCTGTTTCAGGCAATTCTACAAAAGTAATATCCCCCAGGGAACTTTGAGCATAATCTGTAATCCCTACCGTTCCTAAATTCCCTTCTATCCTTACCCATTCATGTTCCCTTGTATAAAAAAGATTATCAGGCACATTATTATTCATTGTTTTGGTTTCCTCCTGTTTTTTTAACTTTTTAATGAACCTTGTTTATAAAATGGCTTATCCGTAATAATAGCAGAAATTTCCCTCTTTCCTTCTTTAAGCATAATAGTCAAATCTTTTTTTTCCCAACCGGTTTGAACATATCCCATTCCTATCCCACAAGCTAAACTGGGAGAAAAAGAACCGCTGCTTACTATTCCTATTTCCTGATTATTTAAAAAAATCTTATCATTATGGCGGGGAGACTGCCGGGTATTAGTGATAAAACCAACAAGTTTTTTGTTTAACCCTTTTTCCTTTTGTTTTAGGAGAGCATCCCGACCAATAAAACTTTTGTTGAAATCTATGAAACATTCCAATCCTGCCTCTAAAGGAGTAATTTGTTCACTTATATCCTGACCACAAAGGCTGTAACCCATTTCCAGCCTTAAGGTATCCCTCGCTCCTAATCCTGCCGGTTCTACTCTTTTATCCGACGAAAGAGATACCCAGAGTTGAACTATTTTTTCTATACTTAAATACAATTCGTATCCTAACTCTCCGGTATAGCCGGTGCGGCTTACAATGGCTTTTTCTCCCTGAAATAAAAAGTGACCAAAATTATAAAACTTAAGTTTATCTAACAAAGGAACATCCACATATGATTTAAGTATCTCCCGCGAAAGAGGACCCTGTAAATCAATCTTTCCCAATTTTGCCGAAACATTTTCTAATTTGTAATCCCCTGAAAGATGTTTTCTGATATGTTCCTCATCCTTTTGGGTGGAAGCAGCATTAACTACTAACATATATTCCTCATTATTCATTTTATAAACAACCAGGTCATCAATTATCTTTCCCTCTTCATTTAATATAAAACCGTAACGGCATTTATTATCCTGCATCTTATTCAAATTAATAGTGACGATTTTATCCAGATTAGTTTTTTGCGGGTCTCCGCAAATAATAATTTCACCCATATGACAAATATCAAAAAGTGACGCCGACTTTCTCGTCCAATGATGTTCAGCAATAATACCTTTGTACTGAATAGGCATTGACCACCCGCCAAAAGGCCCCAGCCGCGCTCCTAATTTTATATGTTCTTCGTTTAAGGGAGATAATTTTAAATCCATAGGATGATAACCTCTAAAGATAAAAGATCCGCCTTAAAGACTGGCGGACTTCCGCTCCGCTCCAGCAGTCGATAGTCCATAGACAACAGAAACAGACAAATCCTAAATTCGAATATCTAAATACTAAACAAATCCGAAATACGAAATTCAAACCAAATAATAAAGATAAAATGTGTTTCGAACGATATAGC
>JAGLYT010000148.1 GCA_023132075.1 bacterium | reverse complement strand
TTCTAATAAAATGCATCCTTATTTTCCCTGAAATATGGGCTAAAACCTTGTGCCCGCTATCTAGTTTCACCCAAAACATTGCATTAGGCAATGTTTCTGAGACTATGCCTTCCACTTCAATTTTTGCTTCTTTAGCCATAATTAATTTCCTTATCTTTTTTTAGAAACAATTACCATTCGGTTAATATTTCCGGGCCATTAACGGTTAGAGCCACCGTATGTTCAAAATGTGCTGAAAAACTTCCATCTTTAGTTACCACAGTCCAGTTGTCATCAAGTACTTCCGTCTCCCATCCACCCGAATTGACCATCGGTTCCAGAGCAAAAACCATTCCTTCCTTCAACAAAGGGCCACTATTAGGTGAACCATAATTAGGTATCTGCGGATCTTCATGCAACCGGGCACCAATTCCGTGTCCGACAAAATCTCTCACTACCGAAAAATTATTAGATTCTACTTTTAACTGAACTGCATTCGACACATCACCTAATCTATTCCCCGAACACATTTTTTCAATCCCACAATACAAAGACTCTTTAGTAACGGCTATCAATTTTTTAGCTCTTTCACTTATCCTGCCTACCGCCGTTGTAAAAGCCATATCCGCATAGTATCCATTATACAAAACCCCAATGTCTAAACTCAAAATATCCCCTTCTTGCAACTTTTTTCTTTTGGGAATACCATGGACTACTTCTTCATTTACGGACACACAAATACTTGCCGGAAACCCTCTATACCCCAAAAAAGCCGGCTCAGCCTTCTTTTTCCTGATCATCTCTTCTGCCCGCTTGTTGAGTTGATGCGTCTCCACTCCAGGTAAAATCTCTTCTTTTAAAATCCTGCAAACATCTACAGCTATACGGCAACTTTCTCTTACCTTATTAACTTCGTTTTTCGATTTTATGACAATCATTCATCTATAACCTTACACAAGCGGAAAAAAATCTCCTCAATCGCTTTATTCCCTTCAATAATAGAAAGATTCTCTTTTTTTTCGTAAAAAGAAAGCACCTGCCCTATATGTTTTTCATAAACCAATAACCGATTTTTTATCGTTGCCTCTTCATCATCTTTTCTCTGATAAAGTTCTCCGCCGCAGGAATCACACACCCTTTCTTCCCGGGAAGGGTTGAAAAGCAAATGATATCCTTTTCCGCATTGCTTACAAATTCTTCTGCCGGATAATCTCCTGACTACTTCTTTCTCCTCTAATTTTATATACAAAACTTTTAAAGGTTCCCTATAATTCTTATCTAAAGATTCTGCCTGAGGTAATGTTCTGGGAAATCCATCCAAAACAAAGCCTGCGACATTTGACTCCTGCCGTAATTCCCTTAATACAATTTCTAAGACTATTTCATCGGGAACTAATCCGCCCCCTTCTACTATCCCTTTCACTCTCAAACTTAAGGCATCCTCTTTTTTAATTGCTTCCCGAAATATATCTCCTGTAGAAATATGCGGTATTTTATATTTTTCTGACAACTTAAATGCCTGAGTCCCTTTACCTGAGCCGGGTGCCCCTAATAAAATCAAGTTCACTTTTTTATTTTTTCTCCCATTTTCTGAAAAACAAATTACTTCACATTAATAAACTATCGCCCTCTACCTCTAATCCTGCTTTTTTTAGCAAATCCATCATAATGACGCATAATCAAATGAGATTCTATTTGTCCCATCGTATCCAAACCTACACCCACAACAATCAACAATGCCGTTCCTCCAAAAAAGAAAGGGGCATTTAACCATGCCCGCAAATAATCCGGTAGAACAGCAATTATTGCTACAAAAACCGCTCCCACCAAGGTTATTCTTACTAAAATCCTGTCAATATAATTAGCAGTAGCTTCTCCCGGACGGATACCCGGAACAAACCCACCCCATTTTTTCATATTGTCCGCCAAATCCTGCGGGTTAAAAGTAATTGCCGTATAAAAATAACAAAAGAAAATAATCAACGACACATAAACTAATTGATAAATCCAACTCCCTCTTGACCACCAACTGGTAATCAATTTACCCATCGCTGCATCAGGAAAAAATTGGGCAATAGTCAAAGGAAAAGAAAGTACACTTACTGCAAAAATTACAGCAATTACTCCCGACTGATCTACCTTTAAAGGTAAATAAGTAGTTTGCCCTCCATACATTTTTCTTCCCACAACCCTTTTAGCATATTGTACGGGAATCCTCCTCTGTGCCTGCTGAACAAAAACTACAGCGGCAGTAATCATTAATATTATCGCCAAAAGGATTAAAACGGTAAATAATGAAATCCCCTCACTTTTCAAAAGAATAAAAATATTTTTTACAGCACCCGGTAATCTATCAACTATTCCCGCAAAAATAATCAAAGAAATTCCATTTCCTATTCCCTGCTCGGTAATCCGCTCTCCCAACCACATAATAAATACGGTTCCCGTAGTCAAAGTCAATACCGTTAATAACTGAAAATTTATACCGGGATTCATTACTACCGGTGCTTTATTCGGCGCTTCCATTGCCTGCATCATAAAAGTTAGCCCGTAAGATTGAATCGAAGCAAGGAACAAGGTTGAATAACGGGTAATTTGGGTAATTTTTTTTCTTCCTTCCTCCCCTTCCTTGGACAATTTCTCCAAATAAGGAATAATTGTTTGTAACAAGGACATAATAATAGATGCATTAATATAAGGCATAACTCCCATAGAAAAAATCGATAATCTGTTTAATGCCCCTCCGGAAAACATATCCAAAAACCCTAACAAAGTATTTGTTTGCGTTTCAAAAAAAGCTTTCAGGGCTACCCCATCAATCCCGGGAGTAGGAATCGCCGCTCCTATCCGATAAACTACCAATATTCCCAGAGTAAACAATATTCTTTTTCTTAACTCCGGTACTTTAAAAATACTTCCAAACCCACCTGGCATAAAATCCTCTTTTCATTCGTGCGATTAAATTATAGTTAAATTTATTTTTTCTAAGTGACTACTTAAACAATCTGAATCTTTCCCCCGGCAGCCTCTATTTTTTGCCGGGCACTTTCACTAAAGGCATTTACCTTTACCTGTAAAGATTTTTTTATTTCTCCCCCACCCAAAATTTTTACCGAAAAATCTTTTTTCGTCAATTTCATTTCTTTTAAAATTTGAACCGTTACTTCTGTTCCCTCTTTAAACCTTCTATCTAATTCAGAAACGTTTATTATCGTGTATTCTTTTTTGAAAGGTGCATTTTTAAAACCCCTTTTAGGCAGTCTTCTGGTTAAAGGCATTTGTCCACCCTCAAAACCTACCCTGACCCCTCCGCCCGAACGGGAATTTTGTCCTTTATTCCCCCGGCCGCAATGCAATCCTCTCCCCGAACCAGGACCACGCCCTACTCGTTTTCTCTTCTGTTTGCTACCTCTTGCCGGTTTAAGTTCATTTAAATTCATTTCCCTTTATTCTCCATAAAATTGTAGATATTAAAATTATTTTCTCATTTGGTAATTTTTTTTCTAAGATCCATTACTTGTTCTTTCGTTCTCAAACTTTCCAGTCCATTCATGGTGGCATAAACAACATTAATAGGATTATTTGTACGCAAAGATTTGCTTAAAATATCCTTTATCCCGCAGGCTTCTAAAACTGCTCTCACCGGTCCACCGGCTATTACACCTGTTCCCGGGGCAGCTGGTTTTAACAGGACTCTACCTGCTCCAAATTTACCCATTATTTCATGAGGGATAGTTGTATTACGCAGGCGAATTTTTACCATATTTTTTTTTGCCCTTGTTACTGCCTTCTGGATAGCCCCCTGAACTACTTTTGCTTTACCCTTTCCAACCCCCACACGATCAATTTCATCCCCCACTACAACCAGGGCACTAAAACTAAATCTCTTTCCCCCTTTTACCACTTTTGCTACTCTATTTACAAACACCACTGTTTCCTTTAAATCACCTGCGTCTTTTTTTCCCTCTCTAACCTTTTTCTCACCAATATCTTTGTTCAATTCTTTCTCCTCCTCATACAACATCCCTGAATTCTAAACTAAATTTACCACAATACAAATACATTTTAAACAGCTACCTCTTTAATATCATTAAATTAGTTCTTCTCTTGCGGGCAAAAACTAATTTCTCCGGAGTAAATTTTCCATTAAAACTGAAGACCAATTTTTCTCGCAGCATCTGCTAAAGCCTTTATTTTCCCGTGATACATATAACCACTTCTATCAAAAACTATCTTTTTTATTCCTGCTTTTTTTGCTTTTTCGGCAATCAAGCCACCTACTTTTTCTGCTGCGGCAATATCCCGGGAACCGGATATTTCTCCTTTTATTTCAGGGGATAATGTAGAACAGGATACCAATGTCCTCCCTTTTTCATCATCGATGATTTGCACATAAATATGTTTTAAACTCTTATATACGCATAATCGCGGACATCCTTCTACTCCTGAAATAACTTTACGAATTCTGGAATGCCTCTCTTTTCTCTTTTCCAAACGTCCTTTTTTCATCTTCTTACCTCACTTTTTTCAAGATGTCTTTTTATTTCTTGCCCCCTGAACCACCTACCCCGGCAGCCTTACCGGCTTTTCGTCTAACCCGTTCATTCAAATATCTAA
Source organism: bacterium (assembly GCA_023132075.1). Classification (GTDB taxonomy): domain Bacteria; phylum CBDUZB01; class JAGLHV01; order JAGLHV01; family JAGLHV01; genus JAGLHV01. The sequence goes on along the minus strand of JAGLYT010000148.1, from coordinate 17 downwards.
TTCCTTTTCCCTTATAC
>JAGLYT010000147.1 GCA_023132075.1 bacterium | reverse complement strand
TAGAATACCGCCTTCGGTCATTCCCTTGCGAGGCATTGCGGTAAAAAATTCCCAGCTTATTTTACTTATCCCTTTACTGGTTAAATCATATAAAATAATTATCAGAATTAAACCGACAATACCCACACACACTCTTAACAGATTAAAGCCTAATCTTTCCTGCAACTCTTTGTTTTTCATCTTGTTTTCCTTTCGTGTCTGTGCAAAATAATATCGGAAATCATATTGACAATAAAAGTTATCACGAATAATACCAGCCCAACACCAAAAAGGGCGTAATAATGAGTGGTATTATAAGGTACTTCTCCCAATTCAATGGCAATGGTAGAAGTCATTGTCCGCACTGAACCCAAAAAACTTTTGGGCATTGCCGGTGCACACCCTGTAGCCATAAGAACCGTCATTGTTTCCCCTATTGCCCTGCCCATCCCCAACATACATGCCGCTAATATCCCTGAACAGGCAGCCGGGATTTTTATTTTTACCAGGGTTTGCCATTTAGTTGCCCCCAGCGCCAGAGAAGCTTGCGTATACGATTTAGGAACACTTTTTAAAGCATCTTCGGACAAACTGATAATAGTGGGCAAAGCCATTATTGCCAAAAGAATAGACCCGTTTACTGCATTAAGTCCATTATGTAAACCAAAAAACCGGGCAATAAAAGGCCCTACCAGAAGAATGCCCAGGAAACCTATAACCACCGACGGAATTCCCGCTAATATTTCAATAATGGGCTTAGCAATTTCTCTTACCCTGGGACCGGCTAAATCCGTTAAGTAAGCGGCAGTTCCGATACTTAAAGGAATAGCAATTAAAAGTGCCCCGAAAGTAACCATTAAAGTACTTACCAGCATAGAAACAATTCCATAAGATGATTTAACATAAGAGGTGGGATTCCAATGTGATTTAAATAAAAATTCGGTTACTTTTATTTCTTTAAACCCGGGAAGAGCTGTAAAAACCAAAAGAGCAAATATCCCCAGTAGTATTAATACAACTAATAATCCATTAAAGAAAAAAAGGCTATGGATTGCTTTTTCTTTAAATTTATTCATCTTCATAGCCTTCTTCTCCTCTTCTTTTTATTTCACCTACATTCCCAAATTTTTATTGTTAAAATCTCTATATTCGGAAGGTATGGGGAAAAAGCCTTCTTCCTCCACGATTCTTTGTCCCTTTTCACTCAATTCAAAAGCAATAAAATGACTAACCGCACCTTTAGGTATGCCGTTTAGATACTGATTAAGCGGACGGGTAATAGGATATTTTCCGCTTTTAACATCTTCAGCATCAAGCGGGCTAATATATTTTTTTCCGGAAGCAGAAGCAACCTTTACAACAGTAAGTCCGGTTACTTTTTTTACATACCCTACTCCGACATAGCCAATGCCGCTAACATCCTGTTTTACAGCTTCTACTATTTGTGCGTTACCATTCATGCGATTCATTTTTTGTGAATAATCCGCCTTTAATATTGCTTCTTTGAAGAAAACAAACGTTCCCGAGTTAGATTGTCTACCGTAAAGAGTAATGGACATATCGTTTCCGCCTATTTCCTTCCAATTAGTAACTTCTCCACGAAATATTCTGCCGAGTTCATCCTTAGTTAATTTGCTAACCGGATTTCGGTCATTAACAATAACACTTAAACCATCCATAGCAATTACGATTCTTTTAGGTGTTATTTTCCTGCTGTTGGCTTGCTTTATTTCTTTGGATTTCATCAAACGGGAAGCATTGGCAATATCACATTTGCCGTTAATCAATCCTGCAATTCCCGTACCCGATCCTCCTCCGGTTATGGCAATAAACTTTCCCGGATTTTCTTCCATATATACCTCTGATAATCGTTGTACAAGATTAATCAGTGTATCCGAACCTTTTATTTGCAACATTTCCTGAGCATAAAGACCTGTCGTTAAAACCAATCCCAACCCAATTCCTGTTAAAACCTGTAAATATTTTTTCATTTTAAACTCCTCCTTTGTTTAATAAAAATAACATTTAAATGTGACAATTTTGTGACAACTTAGCAAACTTTATGTAAATTTTAGTTAAGCATTATATCGTTTAAAACTTCAATAATAAATCAACCTGCAGTATCTCTTCAGTTACTACCGGAACGTTTATCTTTTCAGTGCAATAATAATCAAACCCTAAAATTACATTTTTTGCCAATGCATACTGTAATATTGCTTCAGAACCGGTTACACCTGTTTTTCCGCCATAAAAATCAGAATCAGAAAATGTATCCAGCCAGGCATCTTTTTCCAGTTGGCGACAGCTATATTTGAATTGCCATTGCCCTTTCTTTTTCACTTTTTTATCTCCGAATTTCAATCCGAAAAGATACCCCTCATTATCCTCATCAGGGTCAAGATTAGAAGCATATCCACCGAATAAGGCAAAATAAGGCACATTACTACAAGATGTCTTAACAGCTAATTCCAATTCCGGATTAACGACGTTATAATCATAAATCAAACAATCATTACTATCCAGGCTGTTTGTTTCTTCGGAATGGTCAAGCAAATCGCCTTTTACGTTATATGCATCATAAAAAGCAATTGCGGGCTTTAAGGAAAAAGAATTACCTATTTTCCAATTTATTCCTGCCTGACCAAAATATATCACAGGATCGGATATATCACTACTTGATTCATCCAAAACAAGACTTCCAAAACTTAGCAGTAAATCTGTTTTCATTCCGCAGGATTTATTAATGACAAAAGCACCCCCCTCAATATTAATATCGGAATCCCACAAAAGATCGGAATTTTGTCGAATTATTGCTTTTCTCTTAGATTTACCGCCATAAAAATCAAGCCATGCCTTAGGTGACCATTGCATATACGCATAATCCAAGCGTAAATCCGGGGTTTCAAAGGTGTTTCTCATAGTCTGATTAGTCGACCGGGGATCCGTTCCCCCGGAACAAAATCCAAATCCTACTTTCACTTTATCTACTACATTTGCTTTTGCACCAAGTCTGAATCTGTATCTTCCCCGATGACGTTCAACCTTTGCTTCTTTTTTGTTCCATTGGTAACGCAAACGCAAATCCCCTTTGAAGGCCATTTTTTGAACCCACCCGGGAACACTAACTGATTTACCCTGAGCTAATTCATTAGCTACCGTCTGTTTGGTCTCATCCATAATGATTTGTGCTTCTACCGGATTAAGAATTTCTTTTTCTACCAATTTATTTACTAAAATCTCAACTTCCCCGGCAAAAGAGTGAATTGCACTGAATGCAACGGTCAATACTATTCCTATCATTAAAATTAAAAATTTTGTTTTCATTTCTAAAATCTCCTTTAATTTATTTTTGTCTTCTACTTCTTCTTTATACCGCTGATGTTTTACATTTTATTCTCCCCCTTTGTTTTCAATTTTAAATTTTCTATGATTTTTTTTACTCTTATTGCCTCTCCCTATTTTGTTTCCTATGCAAACAGGAATCTAAAAAACATTTATGCGTTAAATTTTTTATTTTCAAGGAAAGTATATATTATCGGTATGGCAAAAAAAGAGCATTTGTGTGAATTCTTTGTGAACTATTTTTTATTAGTTTGGGTTTATAGAAAAGATTTGTCGAGGTGAAAAAAAATGTCTGTGTGCATGGAGTGAATCATATTTAAAAAACTACGCAAACATAAACTTATTAAGACGGCATATTTACTTTGCCTTGGGCAGAATAAAACTAAAAACAGAACCTTGCCCCATGGTACTTTGAACAAAAACTTTTCCCTGATGGGCTTGAATAATGTGTTTAACGATAGCCAGTCCTAATCCCGTTCCCCCTAATTCCCGGGAACGGGATTTATCTACCCGGTAAAATCGTTCAAAAAGCCGGGGAATGTGTTCCTGCGCAATGCCACATCCGGTGTCAGCAATATTTACCTTAATGAAACCATCTTTCTCGTCAGCTGAAATAACAATATTTCCGCCATCACGGGTATATTTGATGGCATTATCAATGAGATTTAATAAGACCTGAGCGATTCTTGCTTCATCAGCTAAAACAGGAGATATTTTTTTAGGAATATTTGTTTTAATAGTAATTGATTTATCTCCGGCTTGTTTGTTTAACCCTGAAACAATGTGTTTAATTATGGGAGAAATAGCACACGCTTGTAAAGTTATCCTGAATTTACCCGATTCTATTCTGGATAAATATAGGAGGTCTTCAACCAATTTAGCTAATCTGTCGCTCTCAGAATAAATTATTTTTAAAAAATCTCTGGCATTTCTTTTGTCTTCCAGTGCTCCGGCCAACAAGGTTTCAGCATAACCTTGAATACTGGCTACAGGGGTTCTTATTTCGTGAGAAACATTTGCCACAAAATCCTGCCGGACCTTCTCCAACCGTCGCAAATCGCTTATATCATGAAATACTAAAACCGCCCCTTCTGTTTCATTTTCTCGAACAACCGGTGCCGCATGAACCAATAAAATTTTTTCTTCCGGAAATAAAACAGATATTTCACGGGATTCAACCCCTTGTTTTAATCTCAGAACATTATCAACGATTTCCTGGATTTCAATGTTACGGAGAACTTCCAGTGGTTTTTTATTAACAAATTCCTCTTTGATTTGCAATAAATCTCTTAGTGTCCGGTTCATTAATAAAATAGTTCCCTTTATATCAACAACCATTACCCC
>JAGLYT010000146.1 GCA_023132075.1 bacterium | reverse complement strand
ATAAAACAACGAAATGGAAGGAGGAGAGATGGAGATTACTGAAGTAAGGGTATTTCCCAGAAATGAAGAGAAGTTAAAAGCATATGTTACAATTACTTTTGATAATTGCTTTGTAGTGCGAAATCTTAAAGTTATTCAGGGGCAGAGTGGTCTTTTTGTGGCTATGCCCAGTCGTAAGATGGCTGATGGTTCACATAAGGATGTTGCACATCCGGTGAACAACGAAACAAGAAAAATTATTGAAGAGAAAGTTCTTAATGCTTATCAGGAAAAATTGAAAGACCCTAAAGCATTTAATAGCGAAAAAAGCAATAATTCCGGCGAATTTGGAGAGGAAGAAAAAAAAGAACCTGAACAACCTATTTCAACGAATGATTTTAAAAACACAAATTTTTAAAAAAACTGTTCATAGGTAAAATAGAAAAAAATTGAATATTTTCCTGAACAAAAATGATGTTTGCAAAGAAGAAAGCGTTTGATTTTTTTCTTTTGGAGTGGGAAGATTTAGGTAGAAATCAGGTTAGCTTGATAAAAAGGAAGTTTGTTTTCTGGGGTGGTGTAATTGGCAACACAGGAGATTTTGGTTCTCCCGTTCTAGGTTCGATTCCTAGCCCCAGAGTATTTGTTTTTGAATATTTTTTGTTTCTGTGATAAAGGGAGGAGGGAAAAGATGCCGCATGGAAGGAGGAGAAAACTGCAAAAAATTCGTACTCATAAGCGGAAAAAATTTTTAAGGAAAATGAGACATAAGAAAAATAAATAGTAACTTAGATTCGAATTTTTTAAGAAAATAATTTTTTTAAGAAAATAATTCAAAAAAGGAGGTAGTTGAAAAATGAATAAAGTAGAATTGATTGAAAAAGTAGCCCAGGATGCTGAAATAAAAGGGGCAGAAGCAAAAAGAGCTGTGGAGTCGGTAATAGATAATGTTGTAAAAAGTTTGAAGGCAGGTAATGATATAACTCTTTCCGGTTTAGGCACTTTTAAGGTGAAGGACCGTAAAGCCCGCACAGCCCGGAATCCTAAAACAGGTGAAACTATTCAGGTTCCTGCAGGTAAGAGAATTTCCTTTAAGGTCAGTGCAGGACTAAAAAGAGAAATAAAATAACAATTTGAATAGGTAATACGAATTTCTTCAAAAGGCTAAAAAAGAAGATTTAACCTGTACCAAAAAAGGTGCAGGTTTTGTCTTAAAAGGCGTAAATCTTTTTAAAATCAAGAAAATTTTTATCAATATTCTGTTGAAAAAATAACAGATTTGTTTAGGGGAGAAATATTGCAAGAGTTTGATATTGTAATTTTGGGAGCGGGATCGGCAGGATATCAAGCGGCAATAAGGGCTGCTCAATTGGGAGCAAAGGTTTGTTTAATTGAAAGAGATTTTATTGGCGGTACTTGCCTGAATAAAGGGTGTATTCCGACTAAAGCTTTACGAGAATATGCTCAAGTATTATATACGGTTAAGAAGGCTGATACTTTTGGGATAAGGATTAGTGATTTTTGTGTTGATTTTTCTAAATATAGAGAACGAAAGAATAGAATCGTTCGAAGATTAAGGCAGGGAATTGATTATTTACTTAAAAATCACGAAATAGAATTAATAACCGGAGAAGCTTTCATCAAAAGTCCCAATATAGTTGAAGTGAATCTTTCCCGGGAAATTTCCCTTATTAAAGCCAAACGGATTATTATTGCAACAGGAAGCAAACCCAATAAATCTGTTTTTGGTGAAAAAAATGCAGAAATAATTAGCAGTGATGAGGTATTAGATCTATCTGTTATTCCTAAAAGAATGCTAATTATCGGCGGGGGAGTAATTGGTTGTGAGTTTGCCGGTATATTTAGAGAATTGGGTAGTCAGGTAACAATTGTAGAAATGATGTCACAGATTTTACCCGGGAAAGATGAAGAATTAGCCCGAAGCCTGACTAATATTTTTTCACGCAAAGGAGTAAATATTTATACTGATAGCAAAGTAGAGAGAGTAGAAAGCAATTCTTCATGCTTGATTTGTAAACTTGACAGCGGCAGGGAATTTCAGGTAGATAAGGTTGTTGTTGCTGTCGGCCGGAATTTAAATACAGAGAATATTGGTTTAGAAAAATTGGGAGTTTTAACCCGGGAGAGAAAAATTTTAGTAAATGAAAATATGCGGACGAATATTCCTGATTTATATGCAGCAGGAGATGTAACAGGGGGACCTTATTTAGCTCATTTAGCCTCTTTAGAAGGGATAGTTGCTGCTGAAAATGCTTGTGGGAAAGAAAGAGTTTTTAATTATAACGCAATTCCTGAATGCATATATACTCATCCGGAGATAGCCGCTATTGGTTTGACTTATAGCCAGGCCAAAAAAGAGAATAAAAATGTGAAAACCGCTAAAGCGATGTTTGTGGCTAATGGAAGAGCTTTGACTCTCGATGAAAGAGAGGGATTTATAAAAATAATTTCTGATGAGAATGAGGGAAAAATTTTGGGTGTTCATATTATTGGTGCTCAGGCAAGTGAATTGATTAATGTAATTTCTCTGGCGATGAATAGGGGTTTGAAAATGTTGGATTTGGTTAACAGTGTTTATACACACCCTTCTTTATCAGAATCCATAAAAGAAGCGGCAGAGAAAGTTTTAATTCAATGAGACTTAGAGTTTTTTTTTGAAAAAACTCTGTAGCCGAAGGGTCTCGGATTTAATTTCCCGCAGTCTGCTGTGTAAACGTTATGCGGGATAAACCTTCGATACCCCGTAGATTGCTGAGAGGTCGTTGATTTCAAAATTTAAAATGGAAGATTAAACTTGAATTCTATGTATCCGAAATAAACAAGGCTTGAATTAAAATTAGTTGAGTGTGTAAGGTTAAATGGATAAAGAAAACAAAGAAAAAAAAATAGAAAAAATAAAGATAAGAGGACTGGTTTGTCAGTCGGGGTGGATTTTTTTAATTTGGGGAATAATAGTGGTAATAAAGGGATTGTTGGATGCCTTTATTTTAAATCCTGAGTCGGAATTCGTTTCTTTGGATGAATGGTTAAAATATGCCGGATTTGAACTCACTTATGGCCTTGCCTGTCTGGGAGTAGGAATACTTTTATTTAAGTTTTCTCCCAGAGTAAAAGAGTATATTATAAGAGACAAAGAGGAATGAAAATAGATTTAGAATTCGGATGAAAGATAAAGTATTGATGCTATAATATTTAAGGAAGGGATGAAAACTTAAATGGTAAATGAGAAAAAAAAATCGGTTTCTTATAGTGATAGATTAAAAAAGTTACCTCCTTATTTATTCGGGGCAATTGATATTTTGAAAAAGGCGGCTTATGACAAGAAATTGGATGTAATTGATTTGGGTATGGGTAATCCTGATTTACCTACGCCGAAACATATTATTGAACGGTTGTGTGATACATTGGAAAATCATCCACGGTCCCATCGTTATCCGCAGGCCAAAGGGATGCCTAAATTTCGAAAAACAGTAGCCCAATGGTGCAAAAACAGATTTGATATTGAATTGGACCCGGAAAACGAAGTATTGGCTTTGATTGGTTCGAAAGAAGGAATTGCTCATTTGTGTATGTCTTATTTAGATCCGGGAGATATAGCTTTGGTTCCTAATCCTGCTTATCCGGTTCATTTTAACGGGGTACTTTTGGCAGGAGGGACTGTTTATGATTTACCTCTTTTGCCGGAGAATGATTATTTACCTGATTTAGGAAAAATACCCGAAGAAATTGCCATAAAAGCTAAACTTATGTTTTTAAATTATCCCAATAATCCGACCACCGCAGTAGTGGATAATTTAGATTTTTTTAAGGAAGTAGTTTCTTTTGCCAGAAAATACAATATTATCGTATGTCATGATAATGCGTATTCGGAATTATGTTTTGACGATTATAAAGCTCCTTCTTTTTTACAGGTGCCGGGAGCAAAAGAAATAGGAATAGAATTTTTTTCCTTTAGTAAAACTTATAATATGGCCGGCTGGAGATTGGGTTTTGTGGTCGGTAATGCCGATATTTTAAGGCCGCTGGAAAAACTAAAGAGTTACCTTGATTATGGAGTGTTTACGGCTATTCAGTTAGCCGGAGTGTGTGCCCTTAATGATTCTCAGGAATGTGTAAAGGAAACAGTTCAGATTTATCAAAAGAGAAGAGATATAATGGTAAAAGGATTAAATAAGCTCGGATGGCAAGTAAAAAATCCTAAAGCGACTATGTATTTATGGGCTGCTTTACCTGAGAAATACAAACATTTGAGTTCTTTACAATTTGCCGAATTGCTTATTGAAAAAACGGGAATTGCGGTTGCTCCGGGAGCAGGGTTTGGAACGTATGGGGATGCATATGTGAGAATTGCTTTAATTACTCACAATAATCGTTTTCACGATGCCTTATTACGGTTAAAAAAATTTCTAAAGTAATTTTTGTTGCCTGAATAACAAAAACAGAAAGGATTAGATGGGTTTTATGAAAAAGACAATAAATCTTGGATTGATTGGTTTAGGTACGGTAGGTACAGGGGTAGTGAAAATCTTAAGAGATAATCTTTCTCTGATTGAGAAAAAAGTGGGAACTAAGATAAAGGTAAAAAAAATTTGTGATAAAAGAAATATTAAGTCTTACCGAAAAATGAAAATAGACAGTAAACTTTTGACGACGGATGTTTGTGATGTATT
>JAGLYT010000145.1 GCA_023132075.1 bacterium | reverse complement strand
GGATAATCAACGTTATAAAATTAGAAGTCGTGTAGAATTAACCAAAGAAAGGGTTAAAATAGATGCGTTTAATGTTGTTCTTTCGAATAAAGGGAAGATAAATATTGTGGGTAGTATCTTAAACGAAAAAGATAAAAAGATTGATCTTAAGTTAAATGCTGAAAATATTGAAGGAAAAGAATTGCCTTATTTAAAGAGGTATTTTCATGATATAGAGGGGGGATTTGATTTTAAGGGCACGGTAAAGGGTAAATTAATTGCTCCTCTTTTAAGCGGCAGATTATTTAGTTCAAATTTAATGATTGCCGGAAACAGTTCGGATTTTAATGCTCAAATAAAGTTGAGCAAGGACGTTTTAAATATTGTTTCTTTTAGGTTAAGTGAGTATTCGGGATTTTTTAAGATGAAATTAAAAGGAGACAAAATAGGTAATGCTAAATTAGTGGCTAACGGGGCAAAGGCAAAAATGTTTTTCACTTTATTTGACCTTCCTGATACCAATATTGATAATCAGACTGAATTGACAGGAACATTACTTTTTGATGGTTCTTTCCGTGATTTTAAAAAATTGAAAGTGGAAGGGAAAATAGACTTGTCTCCACTGGTGGGGTTTAAAGCGGTTTCTTTAGACAGGGTAAAAGCAGATTTTTCTATAGAAGATAAGGTGCTTAAAATAAACACTTTACATGTTGGGCAAAAAAACGGAGAAGCGGTAGTTTGTGGGTTGATTGGTTTGGCTAATCAGGCAGAATTGGAAAATAAGATTAAATTAGCGGTTAATTTTACATCTTTTCAAAGCGGTGAGGTAATAATAAATGGAAAGACGGATTATACGGGAAACGTTATTTATCAACCAACTTTAAACATAGAAGGGAATATGAGTTCCTCTAATTTAAAAGTGAACAATAAAGAATTTAAAAAAGCCAGTAGTGATATTGGTTATAGAGAGAAAACAATTAATTTTACTTCGCTTAATCTGGATAAAGAATATCAGGGGAAATTGAAAATTGATTTTTCGGAAGAACCGAATGTTAAAGGAAATATATCCGTTAATATTAAAAAAATATCTTCTTTTTTTGCTTTATTGCCGAAAAAATTTTCTAAATTGTCTATACCCAAAGGACAAATCAAAGGAAAATTTTTTATTTCAGGATTACTTTCAGACCCGGATATTAGAGCTTATCTGCATATTTTTAAAGCACAGTTTCGTAACATAAATTTTGATTTTCTATCCAATTTTGTTTATAACAAGGGAAAGTTGAAGGTAAAAACTAATTTATTACAGATTGGAAAAGAAGGAAGGGTGTATGTTTCCGGAAATGTTTCTTTTAAGGATAAACAGGTGGAGGGTGCTGGGACTAACCTGTTTTTTAAGTTAAGCAAAATAAATTTAAAGCTTTTAAAAAATTTATCAAAGACAGAAAAAAAGATTAAATTAGAGGGAATAGCGGGGGGGACATTAAATTTGACAGGGAGTTTGTCCGATTCTGTTTTGTCCGGTGATATCCAGATACATAATGGGAATGTTGAATCTTTTAAATTAGGGGAGTTGGATACAAAATTTATTTTAACCGATAAAAAAATAATGTTTTCACGGTTTTCCGCAAAAAGGGAGGAGGGAGAAATTGTTTTTTCTCCCGGTAGTTATTTTGATTTTAATCAATCCGATTTATGGCGGTTTCAGATAAATCCTGTCTTAAAAAACATTAATTTATTTAATGTTTCTTTTTTTGGCGGCTTTCAGGGAAAAGGAAGTGTAGGATTTAGTCCTGTTTTAAAAGTTAAAGCGGAAGCAATTACGGATAATTTATGGGTAAATCATCATAATTTTGAAAAAGAAAAGTTAAAAATATCTTTTCATAAAAATCAACTGGAATTTATTCCGTTTAATGAAAAAGATAAATATTTAAAAGGGAAAATTGATTTTAGCAATAAACCGGCAATTATCTTTGACAGGGTAAATATTTATAAAAAAGGGGAGGAGATATTTAGTGTCGGAGGTTTGTTGGACGCAGAAAAAGATAAGACAAATCTTTTAATTCGCGGATTAAACAGTGGAATAGAAGTCGAAACGATTATTAATTTATTGAATATAAGAATTTTTCAGATGACCGGTAGAAGCAGGTTCAATTTAAAAATTAAGGGGAATTTAAAAGAGCCTTTTTTTTCCTGTAATGTCGATATTATGCAGGGTAGTTTGGCCGGATTAAAATTTGATAATTTAAAGTCTTCATTATACACAAAAGGAAAGATGATAATTATTGAAGAATTAAATGTTATCAGAAAAAATGAACATTTGCTTACCGGTTCGGGAGAAATACCTTTTGTTTTTACTCAGAAAGGAAAAGAAGAAAACAGAATGCAAAAGCTGAATCTCAGTCTTGCCCTCCAAAGTAAAGAAGGATTGTCTCTCTTAAGTTCTTTATCTGATAAGATAAAAAAGATCAAAGGGAATGTAGAAGGAAAGCTTAAGGTAAAAGGTACATTGGCAAAGCCGGAAATAAAAGGTTATCTTGCAATTAATGATGCCCAAATAAGCAGTAAGGATGTAATGAGGAAAATCAAAAATTTTAAAGTAGATATTCAGATGGAAGGGGAACAGATACGGATAAAAAAGATTTATGGCGAAATAGGAAAAGGAAATATAAATATATGGGGACGAATGTATTTAAAAGAATTTTTTAAATTGGAAAAATTTGATTTATATATGGAAACTTCTAAAAAAAGGGGAATTCCCCTTTCTTTAAAAGACATACCAATACCTCAAAATACATTTTTTGACCGTTTGTTTCCCAATTTACCATCTTCAGGAGAAGCTAAGATTAGTGCCTATTTTTATGGTAATTCTCAAGATTACCACATAGATGGAACTGCGGAATTGTTTAACACTCATTTTACTTATCCTCCTATTCCTATGAAAAAAATATGGGAAGACAGGGTTTATCGAGAAGGTAAGCAATGGGGTTTTTTAAATCAAGCCATTTGGAATTTTCAGATAAACGCAGTAGAAAATGTTTGGTATGAAAATCAATTTGCTAATGTAAATGTAAAGGGGTGGATAAAACTTAAGAACAAAACAAAAAAAATTAAGGTTTCGGGAAAAGTTGAAGCGATAAAAGGAGATGTAAATTATGTGGGAACAAATTTTGAAATTAAAGAAGCTGCTTTGGAGTTTAAGGATGGAGTGGGGTATTTAGAGGGAAAAGCGGAAACGCAGGTTCAGAGACTTGATTCACAAATAAGTGACGATGGTCGATGGACAGAAGATATTATTGTTATGGTTTTTGAAAAAGGTAAATTAGGTGAGGTTAAACCGACATTTTATTCTAAAAATTTTCCGGATACTAATTCCGAACAAGCAATGAGGTTAGCTATTGCCGGAGTAGATGTCGATAATATGCCTGCGGAAGATCGTGAAACATTTTTAAGAAGAGAAGTGGTAAGACTTCTTGATAGCACGTTGGCCAGTCCTTTTATAAAGAATGTTTTGAAAAGAACAGGTTTATTAGACGTGGTTAAGGTGACAAAGGAAGATGAAAAAGTAGAGCAAAATGGTTATTCAACCATTGATGCCCAGTTAGGACAGACCAGTATTTGGAACGGAACGACTATTACTGTAGGTAAGTATTTAAATGATCGGCTTTTTCTGGGATATTCTTTAGGATTGTACGATAAACTTCAAAACAAGTTGGATATTAAACAGGAAATAGAAATGTCTTACCGATTAAAGAGGAGTTTATATATCAAAAGTGTTTTAGGGCTGGAAGAAGAAGAAAAAAAGATTTTTTTAGAACATCAATGGCGTTTTGGGTGGCAGGAAGAAAAAGAGGAATAATTTCTTTACTTTCTTTAGGGATTTTGATATAATCCATGTTTGTTTATTTAGATGTTAAAGCATTTGGTTTTGATATAGAAAATGGTGTTAATCAAGTAATGTTTATAAATTTTAAGTAATCAAAGTTGTTTTGATTATAAGATATAAGAGAAGACACCTAATTCGAAATGAAAAAAGGAGTTGAGGATGTTTATTTATAAATCAAAAAGAATTGCGTTGTTATGTTTGGTGTTGACTTGTTCATGTCTTGTAATGGGGGTGAAGTTTGCTTTTGCCCAGGTTATAAGAGAAATGGAGGTGGTGGGAAACAAAACCATTACCAGTAAGGAAATTATTGCTGCGGTGGAAGTCAGAAAAGGAGATAAATTTAATGAGGACAGTCTTAACGAAGACATAAGAACTATTTATAATCTCGGATTTTTTGAGGAAGTATCTCTCGAAGTAGAACCGTGTGAAAAAGGGCTCAAGGTTATTTTTAAAGTTGTAGAAAAGACACTAATCAAACGGATAGATTTTAAGGGAAACAAAAAGTTTTCTAACAAAAAACTAAAGGGAGAGATAATCCTTAAAGAGAAAGAAGCTTTTGACCGGAAGAAAATGGAAGAAGATGCCGAAAAAATAACTGTATTATACAAAGATAAAGGATATGCTGATGTAAAAGTGGAAGCTTTTACTACAACTCAGGAAAAGGACGGGCTGGTGATAGTGACTTTTTTTATTACTGAAGGAAATCGGATTACTATAAAGAAAATTAATTTGTCCGGAGTGAAGGAATTCCCGGCTAAGAAAATTCTAAAAAAGATGAAAACAAAGAGGAAAAAAGTTTACAAAGAAGATGTATTTAATGCCG
>JAGLYT010000144.1 GCA_023132075.1 bacterium | reverse complement strand
TTTTTTCTTTACTACTTTTTTCTTTGCCACTTTCTTTACTGCTTTCTTTACTGCTTTCTTTACTACTTTTTTCTTTTTAGCCTTCTTCCTTCCACGCGCCATCTTTGCTCTAGCAACATCTCCTTGCTTGTCAATAAAATAAAGATACCCTTCTGCCCTTTTTATTCCTAACTTAGTTACCTTAACGGGCTTCCCGCCTTTCTTCTTGCCTCTTACCATTTTAGCCTTGGAAATATCACCTTGTTTATCCAAATAATACAAAAAACCTTTTTCCCTTTTAATCCCGGCTTTTGATACTTTTTCTGCCATAATCTCTTTCACCTCCTTCCATTATATAGATTCTATCCCCTACAAAATATCCTTGTTTTACAATTCAAAATTCTTACTGTTTTAGTATACATTAATGCAACATTCCCGTCAAGAAAAAATTATTCTAATTTTTTTATTATCTCCTTACAAAACCGAGGTAAATCTTCCGGTTTTCTTGAAGTAATCAAGTTCCCGTCGACAACAACTTCTTTATCTTCAAATTTAGCTCCTGCATTTTCCACATCATCCTTTATCGACATAAAACAAGTAACAGTTTTATTTTGTAAGACTTGTGCCGAAACCAACAATGAAGGACCATGGCAAATGGCTGCAATTATTTTTCCTAACCGAAAAGCTTCCCTTACCAACAAAACAACTTGTTGATGACGCCGCAAAAAATCAGGTGCCCAACCACCAGGAATAATTATAGCATCCAGGTCATCAATTTTTATCCGGCCTATATCTATATCTATTTCGACAGGGTAACCATACTTCCCCTTGTATGTTTTTTTCGTTCCGGTTCCAACAATTAACACCTGAGCATTTTCTTCCTTCAATCTTAAAACAGGATACCATACTTCTAAGTCCTGATATTGATCTTCCACTAATATTATAACTCTCTTCCCTTCCAATCCCATTTTTCATTCTTCCCCAAAAAGTTATTTAAATCAACAGCCCCGTGGCAAGCTGCGGGGAATTAAACACCCGTCCCTTCGCCTCCCTTCAAGGGAGTTGCCCAGGATCAATTCGACTACAGAGTTTTTGTCATCTATGCTGCAGGGATTTAAACATGCGACCCTTCGACTCCCTACGGTCTCTCAGGATCAATTCGACTACAGAGTTTTTGTCATCTATGCTGACAAAAACTCTAAGTCTCATTGAAATTAAATTACACCTCATTTGTTATCGGTATTTTGTTTTTTTATGCCTGCAGTCCTTTATATTCCTATCCTCTTCTTCGATAAATTCTTAATTTGTCCCCGGGATGAATATAATGTTTTCTGGCAATTCTGTTCCACTTTTTTATATTAGAAATCGATGTTCTGAATTTGCGGGCAATAAGACTCAAACAATCTCCTTTTTTAACTTTATAAACAACATAGCGCCCTTTTATTTTTCTTTTGTTGATTTCCGCTTTAGAAAGATATTTCTCTTTGGGAGAAAGACGCGAAAAATTAAGGTCAAAGATGTCTTTTTTATTCAAAGGCAATTGAACATTATAACCATCTACATTTGCAGGAGTACACATTTTTCTTAATTCCGGATTTAAATCAACAATCTCTTTTAAAGACAACTCACAACAGGCAGCAATTATCTTTAAATCAACGCACCCTTTAATAATCACTTCATCTACTTCTGTCAAAATATCGAATTCGGGAAGAAATCCAAATATTTCCGGTTCACGAAAAATCATTATGGTAGCCATAATTTTAGGAACATACGCCTCTGTTTCCATAGGAAGAACCAGTTCCCAAAAATCATTCGTCTTTTGTCTTTTAATTGCTCTTTCTATTGCTCCCCGGCCGGCATTGTATGCAGCCAACGCTAATTCCCACGACCCAAAATGCTGATAAAGTTCCTTTAAATGATCTGCCGCCGCCAAAGTAGATTTTTCCGGATCCCGTCTTTCGTCTACCCACGAATCATGATTCAATCCACAAATTTTCCCTGTTCCTTTAATAAACTGCCAAATCCCTACCGCTTGTTTGGGCGAACGAGCAACAGGATTGAACCCGCTTTCCACCAATGCTACATAAACCAGCTCTTCAGGAATTCCTTCCTTAATAAAGACCTCTTTCATCCAGGGGACATATTTACCTGAACGTCTTAACCACAAACCAAAATGCTTTCTCCCGGAAGTAACATAATATTCCAGCCACCGCTCTATTCGATTGTTAAAAGTGATAGGGAAAGAAAACTCTTGTTTATTTACATCGGGAGCAATTCCATAAAGAATTGTATTTAATTTTATCTGGAATAAACAAATTCGACTAAGTAGTTCACTTTGTTTACGCACCATATCATCATTACTTTCTATTGAAGAACAGTCAAGCAAATGTTTAAGAGCATAATTAAAATCTGCTTTTGCAGAAAGCCATTCCTGAATATCAAATTTTTCCACGCCGCTTTGATATAGTTTAGATGCTATCTTGAACCTTTTATCAAACGATAAATCACGCGAAAGATAAGCCCCTCCTGAATTTGATGTTTTCGTATTTGTCTTACTTCTCAACCCTGCACAACTGGGTATAAGAAAAAATATACATATTATTATTAAAATTCCATTTCTTTTCATTTTTATTTTTCCTCTGTTTTATCCGGAATTTCCCGGAAATATTTTATTCTAATTCTTTCCTTTCTTAAAAAGATGTTCTTTATAATACTTAGAAAATCTATGTGTTCCATCTCCCTTAGCCACAAAAAACATCAACTCCGAATCAGCCGGATATAATGCCGCTTTTAACGAGGCCAATCCCGGATTACACACAGGCCCAGCCGGTAAACCATAATAACGATAGGTATTATATGGGGAATTAACCTCCAAATCTTTGTAAATCAATGGCTCGTTCCACTTATCTAAAACATACCGCACGCTGGCACAAGACTCTAATCGCCAACGTTTTTTCAATCGATTATGAAAAACAGCTGAAATCAGGTTCCTCTCTTTTTCGTCCTTTGCCTCTTTTTCAATTAGAGAAGCAAGAATTACCGCTTCATCCTGGTTGAAATTAAACTTTTTCATTCTCATCTTCATTTGCGGAGTAAAAATTTTAAAAAATTGACGGGTCATTATCTTAATAATTTCTTCCTCTTTTGTCCCCGGCAAAATAAAATAAGTCTCCGGAAATAGATACCCTTCTAAATTTTTCTCTTTTACCATTTGCAAAAATCTATCGGTTGAACTAAAAAAGTTTTTCTCCACCAATAATTGAGCAACCTGTTTGGCTGTAAATCCTTCGGGAATAGTTACTTTGCTATAAAATACTTTTCCTCCTACCAAAATATCAACTATCTCTCCTGTTGACATTCCGGAACTCAATTCAAAGACACCTGCTTTAATCTTTTTATTCATCCCTTTCAATCTGAGCAACAAAGAAAAATATTTTTTACTGGCAATTATTTTTTTTCCCGCTAGCAATCCCGCTACCTGGCGGGAACTCATTCCTTTTTGAATTGTTATTTTTTCTTCTATAATATGGGATTGATGAAAACGCTTGAATAAACCAACTCCTATAAGCAGTATCAGTAAGAAAGATATCCCAAACAAGGCTATTATTTTTTTTTTATTCATTATTTTTATTGTTTTTGCTGATCCAAATATCCCTGTAAAATTATTGCCGCACTCATCTTATCTACCACTTTCTTTCTTCGTCTACGGGAAAGGTTGGCGTTAATTAAAATATTTTCTGCCGTTACAGTAGTAAGCCGCTCATCCCACATTACAAAAGGCAAGGAAATATGTTTTTTTAATCGTTCAACAAAAGACTGTACCTCATTTCCTTTTTTTCCTATTGACCCATCCATCTTTAGTGGAAAACCCATAACTATTTTACTGATTTTGAATTCTTCAATCAATTCCTTAAATTCTTCAATGCCTTTCTTTTGGAAAAAATCTTCCGCAGAAATAAATTTTAACCCTTGAGCTATTATTCCCAAGGGATCACTTACCGCTAATCCAATCCTCTTTTCTCCGTAATCAATACCTAATAATCTCAAAATTAAACCTCTTTTCTAATAATCACACAAAAATAACTACCTCTCCGTTTTATTATTATTGAATAAGTATTCAGTTTATAAACTCATTTTTTCCAGACAAATATATTTTGCTCCACGCGGAAACAAGCAACTTTCCATCAAAGAAACATCTTTGACAACCATTTCCCCAAAAGAAAAATCATTGAATTCCTCAATTTTTTGAATTAATTCATTTTTCTTTTTTAATGACCGAATCCGGCCTAAAGTAATATGAGCAACGAAATCCCTTTTTTCTTTCTCAAATCCATATATAAAACAAACATCTTCAACTACCTGATGTAATTGTTTTAATTTTTCTGTCTTTTCTATTCCTATCCAAATTATACGCGGTTTAACATAATGAGGAAAAAACCCTGCCCCTTTAATTTCTACTTTAAAAGACCCAAAGCCGGAAAGAACTTTCTTTAAATTATTTTTAACTCCTTCTACCTTCTCTTTTGAGACTTCCCCTAAAAACCTTAAGGAGATATGCATTGCTTCTCTTTTTACCCATCTCACCTCCGCATCTACTTTCTCTAAACTTTTCCTAACCGACAAAAAATGTTCCTTCTTTTTTTCAGATAATTCAATGGCAACAAAAATTCTCATTTTCATCTCAAATAAGTCTTTATTTCCATTAATATGCTCATTTGTCTTTCACTTCTTTACTTTTCATTTTTTTATGATACCAATTTTATACAAAAA
>JAGLYT010000143.1 GCA_023132075.1 bacterium | reverse complement strand
GACCTGCAGATGCAGCTTTTATGTGGGCTCCTTATACCGGAAGAATCATTTATGGAGGAATGGAAGTTAAGTTTTAACTACAGTACAAAAAACCGGGGGAAACTACTATTTAGTTTCCCCCGATAAGATGGGAAAGGAATAAAATGAGCAAAAATTTTTTTCAAATAAGGTTAGAAGAAGGATTAAATATACTTAATTGTATGAAATTGACAAGAATTACTTCTAAATTTAAAGCGAATTTCCTTTTAAAAAAAAGGGGAGGATCAGTAAATGCCCGAAGTATTATAGATTTATTATCTTTAGAAATAGTTAAGGGAGATAAAGTAACAATATTAGCACATGGCGAGGATGAGAAAGAAATGCTTTTGGGAATAGAAAATTTATTAGGGAGAGATTGGGCTATAAGTTACGGTGATGAATTAAAGTAAGGAAAATAATTGAAGGATAGTTAAAACCGGGGATTATGAAACAGATAAAAGACAATAATTCTAAAATTTTTAACGAAATACTTAGGGCTATTAAAGAAATAAACTATGGAGAGGTAGTGATTGTTATCCACGATTCTAAAATAGTTCAGATTGAAAAAAAAGAAAAAAAACGATTTTAATAAGAAAGAAGGTGATGTAAACAATAAGAGGCGGGTGACTGTACAAACAGAGCCGACAAAAGAAAAACAAAAGCAATATGCTTATAACTTATAATTTGTAATAATAATACCTCCAACTGGATAACCAGCGGTGGAATTTAAAATGGAGGATAAAAGGAGATGTCAAAGAGATTAAAGTTGTTGATGATTATGTTGGTTGGGTTTATTTTGCCGGGATTGATTCAAGGAGTAAGGGCAGAGGAAGAAATTGCTGAACTGGAAGAAGTAGTAGTAACCGGAACAAAAACCGAACATTTACTGAAAAATGCTCCGGTAGAAACAATACTCATTAGCAGGGAAGAAATAGAGAGGACTAATGCAGTAACAGTTATAGATGTGTTAAAGTGGATTCCGGGAATTAAATCTGTGGGCAGGTATAAACCAATGGGTAGGGATGTTTATTCTGTTGGGGGACTTTCATCCGAATATACCCTGATTCTCATTGATGGACAGAGGATAGAAGGCGGACATATATTGACTGAATTACCCGTAAATATAATAGAGCGAATTGAAGTAGTGAAGGGTCCGAATTCAGTGCTTTATGGCAGTGATGCTTTAAACGGAGTAATAAATATTATTACTAAAACCTCTGAAAAGACCAATGCTAATGCGACTTTTGCCTTTAGAAGTTATGATTCGGAAATATTAAAAATAGGCTTTGGTTCAATGGTGGGTAAATTAAAGTTTGATATCGGTGCAAACGCGAACAAAATGAGAGGTGAAACGGAAGAAAGTCAATATGATAATTATAATTTATTGAATAAATTTAAATATGAGTTCGACGAAAACATTGGATTGAGGTTTGGCTCGGATTTTTATAGTGAGACGACTGAGTATACAGAGAGTGACAAAACTAATTTCAATCTTGGATTAGATTGGAAAGTAAAAGACAGTTCTTTTTTTAAGGTGGGTTCTTATCTGTGGAAGTATGATGATGAATCTTGTGTGGGAGGCGGACCGATTGTTGCTGAGACGGATATTCAACTGATTCAAGGAGAAGTGCAGTATACTTGTTTGCTGGATGAAATGAATTTAGTAACTATAGGAACTGAAATACTAAATGAAGAGATGGAGAACAGTGACTTTACCGAGAAAAAAGAGCAAACGACGAATAGCTTTTTCATTCAGGATGAAATAAGCATCCTGGAGCGTTTAGTAATAGTTCCTGCTGTTCGGTTGGATTCTCATAGTGAATGGGGAGAAGAAACCAATCCCAAAATAGATGTATTATATAAAGCCGATGAAAAGACCAACTTGCGTGTTTCCTGGGGGCAGGCATTTAAGAGTCCGGATTTTAAGGATTTATACAGATTGACTTATCATCCCGTAGGCCCTACCGGTTTCTGGATAAAGGGTAATCCGGATTTGAAACCTGAAACTTCGGTCGGTTATAGAATAGGAGTAGAGCATCGCTTTACCAATAAGTGCTTATCGAGTATAGCTTTTTTTAGAAATGATATTGAAGATATGATAAAAGGCTATTGGGTGAGAAGGTTTTCTTATCCTCCGCCTTTTCCGGTAGAAGGCGAATATTCCTATCATAATATTGGGGAGGTATTTACCCAGGGTGTAGAATTCAATTTGAAAGGATATCTTATTAAGCATATTATGACTACGCTGGCTTATACCTGGATGAATACGGAAGATAAAGAAACCCAAAAAGAATTAACCGATGTCCCGGAACATAGAGCAAATTTAAGCCTGCGCTATTATAATGAAGAAATAGGGTTTATGCTTGAATTACGGGAGGAATATGAAGGGGAAGTATTTACGGATGAAGAAAATAGCGAGAAAAACGATGATTATTTTTTAACACATGCAAAGATTTCGAAAGTAGTTGCCGACGGGGTCAAACTATTTTTTAATGTAGAAAATCTGTTTGATGAAGAATCGGAGCAAATCGGTGAAGGGAGAATATTTACCGGTGGTGTGATAGTAAACTTCTAATTTTTGGTTATTGCTTCAGCCCCAAAGGGGCTGAAGCAATGACCCATTTTTTAAAGAAAAAGGGGAAATAACAATGAAAAAAAAGAATATAACAGGAATAATTTTGATGGGTTTTATAGGGTTGGTTGTTTGGTCTATGGTTACTATTCAATCTAAAGAAAGATACAGTGATTCAGGACATAAAGAGTATAAAGCAGGGAATTACCAACAGGCAATTGATATTTATACTACAGCGATAAAATCTAATCCGGATAATGCTTTTTTGTACAATAACCGTGCGTTGGCTTATTACCGGCTCAAAGAAAAGGGTAAAAAAGAAAACGAAGAAAAAAGTGAGGAAAAGGGAAAAAAATATGATCAGGTAATTTCTGATTATACTAAAGCAATAGAATTAAAACCGGATTACAAAACAGCTTATTTTAATCGTGGACTTACCTATTTTAAAAATGGTTCCTGGCGAAATAATGAACCATACCAAAAAGCAATTGAGGATTTTAGTAAAGCAATTGAATTGGATCCGGATTATGTAGATGCTTATTACAATCGTGGGCTTGCTTATAACAAATGTGTGCATTATTACAATAAACCTTTTAGTGAGGAAGATAAGGCTAAATACACCCAGGCTATAGTAGACTTTAATAAAGTGCTGGAATTAGATATTACCTATAAATTAGCATTAGCAGGAAAAGCCAATGCCATATACAGGTATGGAAACTGGACAGAAGCGGAAAAAATCTATAATGAAGCTTTGCAAAGTGAAAGAGAAATTGTCGATAAAGTAAGTAAAAAAGGATTGGCAGGTGTATATTATAGCCGGGGAAGAAATTATCTGAACTTTATTGATATAAAGAAAGCAAGCGATGATTTTAAGCAAGTAATACAATTAGAACCGGATAGTAATGCTGCTTTTATTTATCTGGCGATGATTAATTTGGAATTAGAACAGTATGAAGAAGTAATTGACTGGGCGAATAAGAGTATTGAATTGGGTGAGGGAAAGAAAGATTCTTATTATTATTCTACTCTTGGTAAAGGTTATTATGGCTTGGGTGAATATGCTCAGGCAGTAGATAATCTGGAAAAAAGCTTAAATGCCCCGAGTAGTTTTGGAGAAGAATACGCAGGAAAGGAGTCTGTGTGGATAGAATTAGGAAAAGCATATAGAAAAAAGGGAGAAAAAGAAAAAGCAAAAAAAGAATGGCAAAAAGTGATTAGATTATTAAATAATAAAATCGGGAAAGAAAAAGAAGCAGGGTATAGAATTTATCAAAAACGGGGATTATGTTATTTGGAACTCGAACAGTATCAGGAGGCAATTGCTGATTTTAAAAAAATAATAAGTTTAAAAGAGAAAACAGATAGAAGGGTTTATTTCTGGAACGCCTATTTAGATGCATATAAACAGATAGGTATTGTTTACTCTAAAATGGGCGATGTAGAAAAAGCTCGGGAGTATTGGCAGGAGACAATAAAATTAGCTGAGGAACGGGGAAATAATAGAGTCCTTGAAAAAACACGGAAATTATTAACAGAAATTTAATTTTTGCTTAAAAAAATTATAGGAGGTAAAAAATTATGTGTGTTCCGATAAGTGTAGTTACGGAAGGGAAGGTTAGTGGTTGTCATGGGGTATGCCGAATATTGCCCCATCTGGGCGCTTTGGTAACTTTAGGGGTTGCTTTAATTTGGAATTACCGGTTTTTTGGTTTGAATAAATTAAAGGTTTTTCGTAAAAAATAGTCAAATGTAGTTTGTGACAATGTATGACACGGACAAATTTCCCGGGGGTTAAGGGCTTTTAATAAAACAGTTAAACATTGAGATGTTATTGTAGGGGTGAACCCCTGTGGTCACCCGAACGAGGAAAATAAAGCCAAAATATGTTTTTCTCTAAACGCATAATTTTACCCTGCGGGCACGCAAAAACAAACTAAAAATGGAAAACTCGCTTTGCTCAGACAGTTCCATTTT
Source organism: bacterium (assembly GCA_023132075.1). Lineage (GTDB taxonomy): Bacteria > CBDUZB01 > JAGLHV01 > JAGLHV01 > JAGLHV01 > JAGLHV01. The sequence continues at coordinate 188 of JAGLYT010000143.1, read as the reverse complement.
TTTAACGCTTGTTTCTGCTAAAATTTGCTAAGTCGTTCAAAACACATTTTACCTTCATTTTTAGAGGCAATGTATGACGCGAACAGATTTTCCCCCTTTGAATGGGGATTGGAGACTGTTTGTGACATAGTATTTAGGAGTTAGAAGAAGGGAAATAAAGGTGAAACATATTTTTCTCTAGACGCATA
>JAGLYT010000142.1 GCA_023132075.1 bacterium | reverse complement strand
AATTATTTTTGATGCGGTAATATTTAATCTTCCCAGAGTTGTAGTAAGCGTAATGAGTATTGCAGGAATTGTTTCTTTAGCTATAGGTTTAATAATGGGATTTTCAATTAGTACTATGTTGATTTCTACTGTTGCTTTATTATCGATATTCGTCGGTTCAATATTTATGCTCAGGCAAGTTTCCGTTCGTCGGGGATTGAAAACAAGCGATGTGATTAAATTATTTTCTTTAAAAGTAATAGGAAGACCTGCTTTGTCTGGTAATTTGAATAAAAATTTGACTAATTTAGAAAATTCTTTAGGAAAGAAAGATAAAGTATGGCTAAATTTATCTAATAAACTTAAGACTGAAATTATAAATTATAAGAAAGAGGCGGCAAAGAGTGATAATCCTTATGGTACAGCCATAAAGTGTTTGGAAAAAGCGTTTGTTGATACGCCTGTAGATAAAATAATCGAAAATATTAAAGTGCATGCTCCGCCTCAAGGAGGCAAATGGAAATCTATTGAGATAAAAGAAATTATTCTTGCCAATTTACCCGGGAATTTATCTGAAGAAGAAGAAAAAACAGTTACAGATGTTTTGTTTAATACATTAAAAGAATTAGGCCGCATAAGACCTTCCCTGCAAAATACTTTTGCTTCCCTTTTTAAACCGGTTAATTTACTTAAAGCAGTAGGATATGGTACAGGAGCAGCGGTTTTTGTAGGGATGGCCCCGGTAGTAGCTGCTGTTCAGCCTGTATATGAAGAACCGATACAAATTTCGGAAGAGACAGTTACTCCTGGAGAAATCGAAGAAATGGCAGAAAAAGTTTTACAAGAAGAAGGTGTAGTGGTTCCTGATCCCAAAATTGTTGCATTTTCGGAATTAGCAAAAAACAGGATTAATGTTGTTGCTGCATTTGAAACGGAAAGAGGAGTAAGGGGAGTACCAGCCCGATATGAATATTTGAAACATAATATGATATGGCAGTATGATTATAGGTCTTTTGAATATGAGTTGCAGGGAAGGGGCAAGTCAACGGAAGGAATGATATGGAGGCAATTAAATCCGGAATATCAAACTAAATATCAGGAAGGGACAAAAACTGTTACTGTTGCTTATATAAGGCATATAGGTATGAATGTAGATGGTGATGGAAAGATATGGTATAAAGATATTTATTATGATAAAGATAATAAAGAAATCGGCTGGGAAGCTAAAAATCTTGATGGAAGTATACATAAGTTTGACGGGGAAGGAATTAGTTATGCCGGAGAGAAGCATTTATTTATGCAAAGAGACTTAAAAGGTGTAGGATATGCCTATTATATAGAAGGAGGAGAAGCAAAAAATCCGGATGGAAGTAAGCATAAATTTGATGGTACCGGAGTTCTTTGGGAGGATTATTTATATAATGTTCGAAAGATGGTTGCTGAAGCAGAGACAGTTACGTTAAAAGACGGTTCTGTTTGGGAGATAAATTCTTTTACATATAATGGCGGTGTGATTACAGACCAGGGATATTATTTAAGAGCAAGCCAAATAGAAGGAGTCACAACAGCTGAAGGGTTTTTTAAATATATTTTACCAAATAGATTAGGGAGTTATGTAGAAGAGGCTATAAACAACAAAAATTCTTTATATTCAGAATTAACTATTTCGGAGAAAGAAATTCCTAGCAATTTATATACCGTTATTCCAAAACCCATAGGGGTTAGATTAGGCAGGACTCAGGACATGCTTCCTTATGCCTGGAAATGTCTGCATACAGGATATTATTTAGGGGCAGCGGAATCAGCATTAAAAGTAATAGAATACAGGGAAGGAAAAGATATTAATGATAAAAGCGGGGCACGGTATTTACAGAACAAATTGAGTTTACCTGTTTATAACGATATTATACCGGTAAAAGGAAAAGAACCTAACGAAGTTATCGGAGAATATAATGCTTTACTTGAAATAGGGGAAGCCCATAGGATAATAATAGCAAATTATCAACAGATGGGAGATTATAAAAGTGCGCGAGAATGGGAAGATAAATTAAAAGCAGATTATCCTGCTGCAGGGGAATGGCTGAGTGATTTGTATAAACGGGGAGCGAGAGAGAACCTGGAAGCGGGGAATTTAGAAGTAGCTGCGTTATGGTGTGAGGCATGGTGGATGACATTTGGCAGTCAATTTGTAAGTGATTATAAACAGATGGAACGAGAGGGAGGTTATAATTATAACCTTGAAGTTAAGGATATAGTGGGAAGATATTCAAACATAGACGGGTTTGTGGGAATAAGTGATTTGGCAATAGATGTTTATACTCAACTGGATGACCAGGAAAATCTAAAAAAATGGCAGGATTTAAAAGGGAAGCATAATCAGGCACAGTCATTTAGTTTTATTTTTGTTAATGCCGTTAATTACAATTTTAATATAAATCCGCAGTTAGCCAAAGAATATGGAGCGATGTGGTTATTGTTTTTTGAAGAGGTGTCTTTAAAACGGGTTAATGAAATTAAGCAGGAGGGTGGGATAAATTATGATGTACCTGTAGATGATTTTGTAGCGGATAATTCTTTAGCTTTTGATTTATGGGCTATAAGCAGCCAGATGAAGAGTTTAGACCCGGAAAACGGAGAGCATTACCGGCAGTTATATGAACAATGTAAACAGGCAGGTATAGCCGGGTCTTTAAGTCAAAATTTGATTAATTATATTGCGTATCACCAGGAAAAGGGAAACATAGAAAGGCTAAAAGAAGGGGCAGATAACTGGGAGGAAATATTTGGTCCTGTTCGGGATATGGAATATAAAAAGTTAGTTAATTCCGGAGGAATTGATTATAATAAAATAGAACCGGAGGAGTTAAACAGTTTTTGGGTGTTAACAGATGATTATAAGCTTAGTGAGATAATGTATTCCGTCTATAGTAAAGAAGGTAATTTGGTTGAAGCGGAGAAATACAAAAACAAGTTAGATAATTATAAAGAATGGAAAGTGAGCAGTTTAAACGGGATGTATATGATAGCATTTAGAACTGCTATGGGAAATGAAGATATAGAACGGGCATTGAGAATAGCAAAAGGCTATGAAGAAATTTTTGGCGGTTCTATTGATGAGCAATACGCAACAATAGATTGGAAACCGGAAGAGAAGGTGGAAATAAGCCTTACGGAAAAAGATATTCACAAAATTCCTACAGCGCAAGAAAAAATAGAAACTTTATATAAAATAGTAGACTTTTTTGATGGTATATTAAATCAGTTTAAAGGGCTAATTATAAGGATAGGTAATTTACTCGGCATAAAGGTTTATGAGGAAAAAGTAATTGATATTCCCGAAGGGAAGGAAACTGTTCTTTCGCAATTAGTAATAGGAGAAGAAATGGTTGTGGATGTTGACGGGATAGAGCCGGGGGAATTGATAAGCAATAAGTGGGCAATAGTTGATTTAAGGGAAATGCAAGCGGCTTTAAAAGAGTATAAAGAAGATAAAGGAGAGGTTAACGATTTTGTAGAAGGAGTAGAGGGGAAATATGAAAAGATTGACAAGGTAAAATCTCTTGATTTTATTTTAGTAACCGGGATGAATGAAAATGCAGGATTGGGAGATGAAGCATTTAGAAGAGGTGATTTAGAGGAAGCGGAAAGGTATTACCGGATAAGTTTAAATTATGCAGATGAAATAATAGCTGATTTTGAAGGAGGGGCAAGAGAAAAATTAGAAAAATTAAATCAAGAAAATATTGATTTTCGAGGGGAAGAATTAAACGATGTTGTTGCCGATTATGCTCTGGCATTTAATTATTTACAAGCGGTAAAAAACAAAGCGGAGATTTTAGAGCGTTTGGAAATAAATTCAGCCAAGCAGGTAGATAAAGATCCTGTGTTTAGTCCCGGGGAGGAATTAGTTGTACAGATAAAGAAAGACGAAAATGGAAATTTTGCTTTTTACATAAACGGACAAAAATTAAAAACTAATGCGGGAATTGTTTATAATCCGGTTCCTTCCGGGTATTACGGTCCTACCTATGCAGTGCATTACAAAAACTTAAAGGAAATAGCTCCAACCCTGAGCAGGTTAGGGATAAAAAAAATCAGAGTATACGGTTTAACCGTTCCGATGGAAAAACCGAGTGAATCAAATGTGCGGGAAACTGCACAATATGAAGATGAAATAGCGGATGTAGAAGAGCTAAAGAATATTTTTCGGGAGGTCCATAGCGAATATGGGCTTCGCGTTACTTTAGGTTATTGGGCAGGGTTATGGGATAAACCCAATGATGAAAAAGCAATTTTAGCCGAAGCGGAAAGAGTGGTAGGTTTGTACGGTGATGAGGATTGGCTTTTAGGTTGGGTGTTGGGTAATGAAAATGACCGCTGTATTTTGGAAGATACTCCCGAGGGTAGTAAACAGATAATTTATAAAAATGCTGAGGACTATTATAAATTTCAGGATACAGTAGCAGGTGTAATGAAACAGGCACAGGGAAAGAATCAGCAGCCCATATTTTTTAGCTGGTCTTATCGGGATCCGGTTACCGATAAAAAAGTAAATGAGAAGCATATTAATTATATAAATCAGATGGAAAATATAGACGGGGTATTGGTAAATGCTTATCTTGATGAAGCCGGCCAATATAGAGAAATGAAAGAGATGTTTAGGGATGATTTAGTTGTAGGACTAGGTGAATACGGTATGTCTACGGAAGTTGTAAGCGAGGAAGAGCAGAAAAAATGGTTGGAGGATATTACTCCGGAATTAGAAGAGATTTTTGGAACTCTGATT
>JAGLYT010000141.1 GCA_023132075.1 bacterium | reverse complement strand
CATATAATACAACCCTCCAGGATAAAGATAAAAAAATAACCTCTTTAGAAACCGAACTAAAACAGGAAAAAGAAAAATTAGAGTACGATAGACCGAAACAGCAGGAATTAGTTAAAACCAAAAACGAGGAAATAGAAAACATTCAGGACGAACTTAAAGATAAAACCTCAACTATTGATAATCTCAAAGGAGAACTTACGAAAAAAGAAGAAACTTACAATACGACCCTCCAGGATAAAGATAAAAAAATAACCTCTTTGGAAACCGAACTAAAACAGGGAAAAGAAAAATTAGAACAGGAAAAACCGAAACAGCAGGAATTAGTCAAAACCAAAAACGAGGAAATAGAAAACATTCAAAACGAACTTAATGAAAAAAACAAAGCTCTTGAGAACATTAAAACCGAACTCGAGAGAAAAGAAAAAGAACACAAAAAAACTATTCAAAACAAAAATCAAATGTCAACATCCTTAGAAGAAAAACTCCAACAAGAAAAACAAAAATTAGAACAGGAAAAAAATAAGCAACAGGAATTGCTCAATATAAAAGAAGAAGAAATACATCGCGTTCAAAATGAACTCGGGGAACTCAATAAAACAGTGGAAGAATTTAAAAATCAAATTAACCGAAAGGAAGAAGAATTCAATCAAATAATGCAAACCAAACATCAAAAATTGATTTCATTGGAGGAAACTCTGAATAAACAAAAAGAAAACTTACAGAAAGAAAGAACCGGATACGATGATATTATCAAATTAAAACAAGAAGAATTGTCCGGTTTAGAAGAAATATTAAAAAATAAAAAATTCAATCAGGAAGGTGAAGGTTTAGAAGAAATTACTGCTCTAAAGGAAAAAATAAAGCAAAAAGAAGATGAATATAAAAAGAAAGAAACGCTCCTAAACGAAGAAGAGGAGAAATTAGCACAAAATGCAGAAAATTTAAGAAAAGACGTGGAAAAAGAAAAAGAAAGTTACTCTGTAATAAAAAACAAAGAATTTGAAACCAAAGAAAACGCTCTTAAAGAGGAAATTAATAATTTAAGAAATTCCTTAGAAAAAAATAAAGCATTGATAGACGCTCTGGAAGAAGAGAAAAAAACATGGAAGAGAGAATTTGATAAAGAACAACAAGATAAAGAACAAAGGCAAGAAGCCCTTAAAACAGCCATTCGCATAATGAAAGACGAAGAAGCACAAAAGATAAAATATGAAAATGAAGTAAAAAAAATGGAAAAAATCAAACAAAATTTAGAAAACAAATTAGCTTCAATAGAAGAAAATCTAAAAACCGCTCAAAAAGGAAAAAATAAAAAACTATGGGATAAACTTTCTCTTTCCGACCTTTTTAAATAAAAAAATCGTCCGCAAATAGTCAATCCATTTAATCATTCAACAAAAATAATAAAAATTTGTACTTCATATTGCTTTTGGCCATTTTTTTTGATATAATCTTTTTGTTATACAAAATGATTAATTCCCATACAAGGAGGAGGAATGGACTTTCTTTTCGAACTTTTGTCAAGAAATGAAACAATCGGTTATCTTTTAAAAGGCGGGATGCTCATGTATCCCCTCTTTATATGCTCAATACTATCCATAGCAATTATCATCAACAGAATCTGGTTTTACTATTATGCCCATATTAACGAAGAACATCTGATGGGTAGAATTAAACAGTTTTTAGATCAAAATATGGTAGAAGAAGCCATAGCTCTTTGTGATTCTACCCAGGGACCGGTTGCTTATATTTTAAAAGCAGGCTTAATCAACCATACACAGGGACAAATAGCGATAGAAAAAGCTTTTGAAGAAGCAGAATTGGAAGCTATTCCTCTTTTAGAAAAATATCTTCCCGTACTGGGGACTATTGCCAGTATTTCTACTCTTTTAGGTTTTACCGGAACCGTACTGGGAATGATTAAAGCTTTTAATTCTATTGCTGCTTCAGGGACATCTTCCCCAACTATAGTTGCTTCCGGTATTGCCGAAGCACTAATTACTACTGCCACAGGTTTATTAATTGCCATTCCCACAGTGGTTTTTTATCATTATTTTTCTAATCGGGTACACTTATTCACTTTAGAAATGGAAAAACGCTCTAAAAAATTAATCGGACTTTTGTATAAATATAAACAAGGAAGAGTAAATGAGACCAAGTAAATATAAATCTAAAGTCGGTTTTCATTTAGATCCTGCACCAATGACAGATGTAATTTTTCTTCTGCTAATCTTTTTTATGCTTTCTTCTTCTTTTATAGTTAACCAGGGAATAAAAATAAAGTTACCTAAAGCAATTGTTTCGGAAAATCAATTACAAAGCAACCTGGTCGTTACCATTACTAAAAAAAATCAAATTTTTTTGAACGCTAAAAAAGTATCCCTGGAAAATTTACCTATCCAACTAAAAAATGCTTTAGCTAAACGAAAAGAAAAAATGCTGATTATTAAAGCAGACAAAGATGTTTTACACGGAATAGTTGTACAAATAATGGACATTGCTAAAATTAATGGTGTAGAAAAATTAGCCATTGCTACAGAAGTAAAAAAAGATAAATAGGATTATATAAAATGGAAAATTCCGTAATTATTTTAGATTTTGGTTCACAATACACTCAACTTATTGCCCGTCGTGTTCGGGAATGTAATGTTTATTCGGAAATTGTTCCCTATAATATATCCTGCAGAGAATTGTTAAATAAAAAACCAAAAGCCATCATTTTCTCCGGAGGACCATCCAGCCTGAGCAAAAAAAATGTTCCTCTTTGCGATAAAAAAATTACCCAACTGGGAATTCCTATTTTAGGCATTTGTTACGGAATGCAATTACTTGCCCGTTTTAACCAGGGAAAGGTATCTGCTTCTCCTATACGTGAATACGGTAAAGCTTCTTTACAAACAAGGAAAAAAGACGGGCTTTTTGCTAATCTCAGCTCAAATCTAATTGTTTGGATGAGTCATACCGATAAAGTTTCTAAACTACCCTTAGGATTTGAAGCCATTGCCTTTACACAAAATTCTTCCATCGCTGCCTTCAAAAATAAAGAAAAAAAATTATACGGAGTACAATTTCATCCTGAAGTTGTTCATACTCCCAAAGGCAAAAAAATTATTCACAATTTCTTATATAAAATCGCTGACTGCAAAAAAAACTGGACAATGAAATCTGTAATCAAACATTCCATTTCCAGCATTCGAAAACAAGTAGCGGATAAAAAAGTAATTTGTGCATTAAGTGGTGGAGTTGATTCTTCCGTACTTGCAATTCTTCTGCATAAAGCAATCGGACACCAATTACATTGTATTTTTGTAAATAATGGATTACTGCGTAAAGACGAAGGAGAAAAAGTAGTTAAGACTTTTAAAACCCATTACAATATAAATTTAAAATATATTCGGGCAGAAAAACGATTTTTAAAAAGGCTGAAAGGAATTATCGACCCGGAAAAGAAAAGAAAAATAATCGGCCATGAATTTATTCAGGTTTTTCAGGAAGAAGCAAAAAAAATAGGGCCGGTTAATTTTTTAGCTCAAGGAACTCTTTATCCCGATGTAATCGAAAGCTATTCTGCACATTCCGGGAAATCCGGACCTTCTGCCACCATAAAAAGTCATCATAATGTTGGAGGGTTACCTAAAAAAATGAAATTAACGCTTATTGAACCTTTCAGAAATCTATTTAAAGATGAGGTAAGGGAAATAGGCATAACACTAAACCTGCCGCAGGAAATTATCTGGAGACATCCTTTTCCCGGACCAGGCCTTGCTATCAGAATTATCGGAAGTGTTTCCCCGGAAAGAATTAAAATTCTTCAAGCAGCAGATACAATTGTTATTGAAGAAATAAAAAAAGCCGGGTTCTATAAAAAAACATGGCAAGCTTTTGCTGTACTGCTCCCCATTAAAAGCGTGGGAGTTATGGGAGATGCCCGTACTTACGAAAATGTAATTGCCTTACGGGCAGTTACCAGCCTGGACGGGATGACTGCTGACTGGGTTAAACTACCTTACGATTTATTGGGAAAAATTTCCAATAGAATTATCAACCAGGTAAAAGGGGTAAACAGAATAGTCTATGACATCAGTTCAAAGCCCCCCAGCACAATAGAATGGGAATAAATTTGATCAGCTACCCCGCTGTCTCATTGAATTTAAAGTTTTCTTCTATTTTCAAGTTGGGTTCAACATTCAAATCTAATTGACTTAAAGAAAAACACCTGTCTTTTTTATTCTTATAATACTTCTTCATTTTGTAATATCCCAAGCAAGCAATCATTGCTGCATTATCCGTACATAGACAGAGTTGGGGAAAATAAGTTTTAATCCGGTTTTTAGCTGCTTCCGCTTTTAAATATTTTCTCAAAGCAGAATTGGCCGACACCCCTCCACCTAAAACGATTTTCCCTACTTTCATCTCTTTGGCAGCATTTATAGCCTTTACGGTTAAAACTTCTATTACGGATTGTTGAAAACCGGCTACTATATCCGCAACAGAATAATCTCCTTTTTGGGAAGCAACATAATTTACGACAGCTGTTTTAAGCCCACTAAAACTAAAATCAAAACTTTTACCTAAAAAGGGACGGGGAAATCTTATTTTTCCGGCATCTCCTTTGGAGGACAAACGATCAATTAGGGGACCACCCGGATAACCAAGATTCAAAAATTTAGCTACCTTATCAAAAGCCTCCCCTACAGCATCATCCCGTGTCCTTCCTAATATTTTGTATTGTTCAAAATCATGAAAATAAATTAAATCCGTATGTCCTCCGGAAATAACTAAAGAAACAAAAGGAGGCCTTAGCGAAGAAAATTCTAAAAAATTAGCATAT
>JAGLYT010000140.1 GCA_023132075.1 bacterium | reverse complement strand
GTAGTGTCTATTCTTAAATAAAGATTCCCCAAATCGAAACCGTAATGAAACGATTTGATAATACTCTTCGTTTGATGCATGGTCCCGCCTAATTTCCCAACATCATAAAACCCTGCATTATACCATTCAAAGTAACTGTTGATTTTTCCATCTATTTTTGGGCTAATAAACCCCACGGGTCCGAAAGTAGCCTTAGTCGTCTCAAATTGGCCTTTAATTGCCACATAAAGCCCATTGGGAACCCTTTCCCCTATTAATGTATAGACGTTGATTAGGTGTTTTCTGTATAGATTGTCAAAAGCGTCGTCATTTCCCGAACAATGGTCATCACCGTACCACCAATTCCAGTCACTTCCTTCGGCTATATATATTTCTCTCCATGCTTTTTCTATAATCTCTTTGTATTCATCACCCGGATGATTTTTTTCAAACCGTTTTAAGTCTTTTCGGGTGCGGGATAAATAATCCCAGGACAGATTGTCTTCCGGGTGACCGATCCAAACCCCAAAATCGTGATTTATCCAGGAACCGGGCCATAATTTAGGCAAAGTAGTCTTAATCGGAAATTGTTCTAAATATTCACTGACTGTTACCGTTCTGAACCCGGGATCGGTTGACAAAATTTTATAGATTTTAGTAAGAAAATCCCTCCCGTCATTCTTATAGTATTCCCAGCAGTTTTCTCCATCCAGAATAATGCTGAGTAAATGGTCTTCTCCGTTAAGAGAAACAGCATCCCTGATATTACAGAGGTTTTTCATAAACAACTCAACGGCTTCATCCGTTTCTAAATTGGAGCAGGTAAATCCAATTAAATTAGATATTTTCTTGTCACGAAAGACAATATCCAAAGAATGTTCACCTTTTTTTGCTTTATGCGGTTTATAAAGAAGCCTTTCTTTATGATAACGCCTTTCTTTAGAAGATAACGAATTCAGCAAAACATCTTCATCTGAAGCAATCCATTGAATACCGGCTTGAGCAATAAAAGGTATTATTTCTTCCGACACCGAACCTTCTGCCGGCCACATACCCTTCGGCTTTCTTCCAAAACATTCTTCATATAGTTGTATTCCTTTTTGTATATGCCATTGAGCATCTTCCGGACAAAGAAAACGTTCTTTAGGTAAAGGTAATTTTGCTATTGCCTCCCTGGCAACATTTGTATCGCAAATAAGAGGCAAAATAGGATGATAAAAAGGGGTAGTAGTTATTTCTATTTGCCCCCTATCCTGTAATTCTTTGTGTTTAGGGATTATTTTAGCCATAATTTCTTTTTGTTTATTAATTAAATCAATTTTGTCTTTTTCTTCAAAATCTTTCCCTTTATTAATTAAATTCTTTATCAGAATATCATTTTTTTGAAAAGAAGGGTCCATCCAGGCAAGATTAAACCATACTTGTAAGTCCAGAAAGTCCCTGTCATTAAAGCGTAAATGAATGGTTGTTAAACTATCTAAAGTAACAAACTCTCCTCTTTTGTGGAATAGTTCGGCATAACGGGGATATGGTTCGACCATATTATTCCAATTAGCCATGAAAAAATTGTGTAAAATAAAAATCCGGTCTTCAGTGGTTAATTTTTGAGCCGGTTTTAACGTAAGGTCAAGAAATTTATCAGTAGCATCATTAAATACATAGTCATTGATCTGTTCTATTAGACAAGGAACAAGATTGAATGTTTGGTGAATATCGGGGAATTCATCTAAGATTGCCACCATATCATAGTAGTCTTTCATGCAATGTAATCTTACCCAGGGCAACATATATTTTCCGCTGGCTAAATCCTTGTAGTAAGGCTGATGCTGGTGCCATAAAAAAGCAATAGATAAAGGTTTTGACATAATTAGTTTTTCCTAAACACCCTTATTTAAAAGGTTATCCCGCACCTTTTTTAAAGTGCGGGATAATTTTGTGTTGATTAGATTGATTAATAGTAGTAATGTACTCCCACATCTCCGTAAGTCGTTCCAAAATAGGAATCTTCCCCAATATCTTCTCCTATCTGAAATCCAATTTCTGCTCCAAAACCTAAATTAGGTAAACCACGAAAAAAGTATTCTACACCTGCTAAAAATTTCATTCGATAAGCTGTAGTTGAATCTCCGTTTCCGGCAAATTCTAAATCCAATCCTCCCCCAACGAAAGTATTTAGTTGTTTTTCGGCCTTGACAACTGTCAATATTTTCATCCCCATAACAACATCGTGATAATTTTCGCCTGCTATTTCGAAAAAATTAAGGCCGCAGACAAAATTTAAAGCGGTTTTATTACTTAACCAATGTCTAACTGATAAAGCACCTGGCACCGGTGAAAGCTGATAAAAGCCAACACCCGTTTTTTTAGCCATCTCCTTTCCATAAACAAAACTTAAGGAAAGAACAGTGATACAAACGACCAACAGTACAACTTTAAAACATTTACTCATTTTTACTACCTCCCTTTTATTTTGGTAACGCCAAAAATATTTTAATATTCACCTTCCCTATTTTCTATTTCCGGAGATTACCTTTCTTTTTCATAGTGTTCTTTAAAACACTATTTCTTATTTTATAAATTATCATACATTTCATCTATTTCTTCATCACCTTTTACCACTAATACAGGACACGGTGTTTCTCTAAAAATCCTTTCGCTTTCATCGTAAAATGTCTCCCTGCGGGAAGAAGCTTCTTTTAGTTCTCCCATTACCAATAAATCTATATCCGATTCTTTTATTTTCTTAACTATTTCTTCATGAACGATACCTTTAATTTTTGTGCTTGAAACTGTTACCCCTTTTGCCCCGGCTAATTTTTCAATATGCTTAAGATATTTTTCCCCTTGAGCCTCTAAGTCGTGTTCGTATTCCTGTTCTTCTATCTGAACAAACAACTTTACCCTTAAAAGATCGTCTAATGCTTTCATGTCTACGACATAGATAGCAATCAATTCCGCATTTAACCACTTAGCCAAACTAATGGCATATTTAGCCGTATAAAGAGACGCTTCTCCTCCTGCTATCGCTACTAATACTTTCCGGATGGAATTATTCATTTATTATATCCACCTTTCATTTGTCTGATTATACTTACTTTTATTTTAATTTTCAACTAAATTCTTTAAACAATATTTAATTTGTTTTTTTCTTTTGCCGGTTGCAATCTTTTGTCTTTATCTTTCATTTTTTCTAACTAATCAAACTAATCTAAACCAATGTAACCAATGCACCGCCTTTTACCCGTCTTTAAACCTTTTCTCCAATCGCTTCTTTATCAGTTTGGCAACAATAAAATTTTCTCTTTCCTGTTCTTCCAACGTTTCCTGTATATAATTTGTTGTTTCTTTATAATCCGGTATGGATATTTTTTCCAGAGCATTTACCCTGTGAATGGTTTTTTTCACTTCCCGGGCAAGCCGAAGCAGTGAAAGCCGATCCTGAACATGCTGTCCGATTAATTGTAACACTTCTTTAAACCGATTGATAACTTCATCCAGGTAAGGGCTGGTTCCTTTTAAACCATAATAAGGAGGATTATCGTCATATTTGGTTTCTACCAATGGTAATTCTACCCCCATAATCCCTCGCCTGTGCAAAGTAATGGAAGTAGTTAAATTTACGGATAAAGAAGCCTGTTCCGCTGATTTTCTCCCCATTTTAATTATTACCTCTTCCAGTGCAATATAAGCCTCTTTAAGCTCTTCTTCTATTTTTTTCTGAGAACTTTTTGTTTTATACATTATTCCCAACAACTCAGCAATCAATATTTCTCTTTTTTGTTTTAATAATTCATGTCCTTCCTGAACAAAAGAAAGTTCTCTTTTAAGTTTAAAAAGATTAGTTTTCGTGGGGGCAATTTTACTTTTAGCCATGGATGCCTCGTTTATTTTTCATAATATTCATTTATTTCTTCATCACTAACACGGTGTAATTCTTCTTGAGGAATAATAGAAAGAATTTTCCATCCCAAATCCAGTGTTTCTTCAATAGAACGTTCTTCATTTTGTGATTGACTTAAGAATTGTTGTTCAAAAGCTTCTCCGAATTCCAAATAAGTATGGTCCAAAGGCGCTAATTCCTCCTCTCCGATAACCGAAGCTAAGGCCCGTACATCTTTAACCTGTGAATAACAAGAAAACAATTGGGAAGACAGATGAAAGTGATCTCCTCTGGTTAACCCTTCGCCAATATTATCTTTCATTAACCGGGAAAGAGAAGGAAGTCCGGAAACAGGCGGATAAATTCCTTTTTGATATAATTCCCGTTCCAAAACAATCTGTCCTTCCGTAATATATCCGGTAAGATCAGGGATGGGATGGGTTATATCATCGTTAGGCATAGTTAAAATAGGTATTTGAGTTATTGATCCGGGTAACCCTTTAATCATTCCCGCCCGCTCATAAATATTAGCTAAATCACTATACAAATATCCCGGGTACCCTTTGCGGGCAGGAATTTCACCCCTGAGCGTCGAAATTTCCCGTAAGGATTCGCAATAATTACTCATATCAGTCAAAATTACCAATACGTGCATCCCTTCGTTGAAAGCAAGAAATTCAGCAGCAGTTAAAGCAACCCGGGGAGTAATTAATCTCTTAATTGAAGGAGCATCAGCTAAACTTAAAAACAAAACTATTTTCTCCTGAATTCCCCCTTCTTTAAAACTGTCTATAAAGAATTGAGCTACATCGTGTTTCACTCCCATTGCCGCAAAAACAACTACAAATTTTTCTTCTTCACCAATGATTCTAGCCTGTTGGGCAATTTGTGCTGCCAATAAGTTATGCGGTAATCCGCTGCCGGAAAAAATCGGCAACTTTTGACCCCTAATTAGGGTATTCATCCCATCAATACAGGAAAGGCCTGTTTGAATAAATTTAC